>JAWXVA010000007.1:0-47823 GCA_044425815.1 Eubacteriales bacterium | reverse complement strand
CAACGTTGTGACAAAGTGATACGTAATTGTTTATTTCGTTCATTGTGACGTTGCAACAATTCATTGTCTTGTGGTCCACCATTTAGAAGATAGTCAATGGATACACTGAATATTTCTGCTAATTTATTTAACTTTTCGTGACTAGGTTGATACCCTCTAGTTTCATAGCCAGAAATAGTAGGTCTACTTACACCCACATACTGTGCGATTTCAGCTTGTGTGAGACCATTTGTTTCTCGTAGTACTTTTAATCTGTCATTAAATTCCATAGACTATAACTCCTTAATATTTGGTATATTTTACCATTTCTATACTTTTCAAACAAAATATGTGCGTAAACTCAACAAAAAGTTGCTGGATGCGTGTGTATTACACACGAGATGTGATGAGAGTGTTAGAAAATCATGCTAAAATAATTTACAATTAGTTTATAAGGGGTGTCGTTGACATAAAGAAAGAAACTACGTATAATTTAAGAACAATGAAACAAACATTAAAAGCGATTAGTATGGAAGAAAGAACGTGTAAGAATAAGGAGCATATATGTATAGAGATCATTCAAAGATAATAAAAATAGGTGGAGTGGAGATAGGTGGAGGAAAACCTGTAGCGATTCAATCCATGACGAATACAAAGACGGAAGATATAGCTGCTACAGTAAAACAAATACTAGCATTAGAGAATGCTGGCTGTGAAATTGTGAGATGTACAGTCCCTACGATGGAAGCTGCACTTGCATTCAAAGAGATTAAGAAACAAATCCACATTCCACTAGTTGCAGATATTCATTTTGACTATCGTTTGGCGATAGCAGCGATTGAGAATGGAGCAGATAAGATACGAATTAATCCAGGAAATATCGGAGATATAACACGCGTGAAGGCGGTAGTAGATAAAGCGAAAGAATATAATGTTCCAATCCGAATTGGAGTAAATAGCGGTTCACTAGAGAAACATTTAGTGGAGAAATATCATGGAGTGACAGCAGAGGGATTGGTAGAGAGTGCTTTAGATAAAGTTCGCATAGTAGAAGAACTAGGATATGATAATTTAGTGGTTAGTATTAAATCTTCTGATGTATTAATGTGTGTAGAAGCGCATGAACTTATTGCGTCGCAGTGTAGATACCCATTACATGTAGGGATTACTGAGTCGGGTACGGTGTGGTCAGGTAATATTAAATCAGCATTGGGACTTGGGATGATTCTTCCGAAAGGAATAGGAGATACAATACGTGTATCGCTCACGGGAGATCCAGTGGAAGAGATTAAAACAGCTAAATTGATTTTAAAAACTTTAGGGTTACGTGAAGGGGGAATTGAAGTAGTCTCATGCCCGACATGTGGGAGAACAAGGATTGATTTGATACAACTAGCTAATCAAGTGGAACAGATGGTAGCAGATATTCCATTAGATATAAAGGTTGCAGTTATGGGGTGTGTGGTAAATGGACCAGGAGAAGCCAAAGAGGCAGATATAGGGATCGCAGGTGGTACTGGAGAAGGTCTATTAATTAAAAAAGGCGAGATAGTGAAGAAAGTGCCGGAAGATGAGTTGTTAGATACATTACGTGACGAGTTATTAAATTGGGGACAATAGAATGAATAAGTTATTTTTTGAGGTATTTCCAACATTACAATTGGAAGGAAATTTAAAAGATTTGTTTGGAGAGGTAGAAGTGACGAAAGTTGCGACTACCTCTTTAAAAGACAAATTAAAAATATATATTTTGAGCAGACATCTTATATTCAAAAAAAATATTTATGAAGTAGAGAATAAAATCAAAGGGCAGATGTTTGCAAATACTGATATGAAGATCGAGATAGTGGAAAGATTTCAGTTGTCAGAGCAGTATACGCCGCTCCACCTCATGAATGAGTATAAAGAAAGTGTAGCTTTGGAGTTAGAACGAGAAAATGTTATTGTCGGAAGTATGTTTAGGCGCTCGGAGTTCTCGTGTACAGATGAAGATGATTTGACTATTTTGATGAAAGAATCCATTATTTCTGAAGGGAAGAAAGATGTGATTTTGGGTGTGATACGTGATGTATTTGAAAATCGCTGTCAAATGACTGTTAACATACACGTGGAATACCAAGAAATGCAACGGAAACGTAAGATAGATTCGAATGCTGAAATTCAACAGGAAATCAATCGAATTATGCGCAACTTAGAACAGAGTAAAAACGAAGCGTTAGAAAATCAAGAAGGAAGTGCCACAGATAATGGGCAAAAGGCGGCAGGAGAAACTAGTTTCAAAAAGAGCGAAATGAAAAAAGATGAAAAACAGAGCTTTTACACCCCACCTGTTAAGAAGTCTGATAATGCAGATGTTATTTATGGTAGAGATTTCGAAGAGGAATGTATTGATCTAAACCAAGTGATTACAGAAATGGGAGAAATTGTATTTCGTGGGAAAGTAATAGATGTCGAAATTCGAGAAATTCGTAACGAAAAAAGTATTATCATGTTTGATGTTACAGATTTTACAGATACCATTCGTGCAAAAATGTTTGTGAAAAACGCGCAGCTAGCAGAAGTGACGAGTGAAGTAAAAAAAGGTGCATTTCTTAAAGTGAAAGGAATGACGATATTAGATAAATTCGACAAAGAACTGACTATTGGTTCAGTGTTTGGAATTAAAAAGATTCCAGATTTTACCACAAAGCGTATGGATACGAGTAGCCAGAAAAGAGTTGAATTACATTGTCATACAAAAATGAGTGATATGGATGGGGTCTCAGATGTTAAAGCAATTGTAAATCGTGCACATGACTGGGGGCATAAAGCAATTGCAATTACAGATCATGGCGGAGTACAATCATTCCCAGTGGCCAATCATGTACTCGATAATTACGACAAAAATGATCCTTTTAAAATCATTTATGGTATGGAAGCGTACATTGTGGATGATTTAACTGATATTGCAATTAATGAAAAAGGGCAGACGTTGGATGATACCTATATTGTATTTGATATCGAAACAACGGGATTTAGTTCAATTAAGGATAAAATAATAGAAATAGGTGCTGTAAAGGTTTTGAAGGGTGAAATAATCGACACATATTCAACTTTTGTTAATCCAGAGCGTCCAATACCTTTCAAGATAGAACAATTAACAGGTATTAATGATAATATGGTGATGGAAGCACCGACGATAGAAGCAGTTCTACCAGAATTTTTAAAATTTGTAGGAGAAGCAGTTTTAGTAGCACATAATGCAAGTTTTGATGTTGGATTTATCGAACAGAATTGCAGATATCAAGATATTGTACCAGATTTTACATCGCTTGACACAGTAGGGCTAGCAAGAGTATTGTTGCCAAATATCTCAAAGTATAAACTAAACGTCGTAGCAAAGGCACTTGGAATATCATTGGAAAACCACCATAGAGCGGTAGACGATGCAAGAGCGACTGCAGAAATTTTTCTTCGATTTTTGGAAATGTTAAAAGAACAGCATATCTTTGACTTAAAAGAGATAAATCAATTTGGGATAATGAATACAAATGCTATCAGGAAATTACCTACGTTTCATGCTATTATTTTAGCGAAAAATACTATCGGAAGATTCAACTTATATTCGTTGGTTTCTATGTCACATTTGACATATTTTGCTAGGAGACCAAGAATACCTAAAAGTTTATTTAATCAATACAAAGAAGGTCTGATTATAGGGAGCGCCTGTGAAGCGGGAGAATTGTATCAAGCGTTTTTAAATAATAAATCAAGTGAGCAGATTGCGAAATTAGCAGACTTTTATGATTATTATGAGATACAACCACTTGGAAATAATCAATTTATGTTAGAAAGTGATAAGTTTAGTCAGATTAATAGCAATGACGATTTGATTGATATTAATAAGAAAATAGTGAAGCTAGGGGAACAGTTCAATAAACCAGTAGTCGCTACTTGTGATGTGCATTTTCTAGATCCAGAAGATGCAACATATCGTGCGATTATTATGGCGGGAAAAGGATTTGCAGATGCAGACAATCAACCACCATTATTTCTTCGCACTACAGAAGAAATGTTAGCAGAATTTGAATATTTGGGCGCAGATAAGGCGTATGAAGTGGTAGTGGAAAGCACGAATACAATTGCAGATATGGTGGAAAAGATCACACCTGTTCGACCAGATAAATGCCCGCCGGTTATTGAAAATTCGGATCAAGAACTACGTGATATTTGTTATGATAAGGCTCATGAATGGTATGGAAAAGACTTGCCAGAAATGGTAGTAGCTAGATTAGAGCGAGAGTTGAATTCCATCATAAGTAATGGGTATTCAGTCATGTATATTATTGCCCAGAAATTAGTATGGGATTCGGTAGACGCAGGGTACTTAGTAGGTTCGCGTGGATCGGTAGGATCATCATTTGTCGCAACAATGGCGGGAATAACAGAGGTAAATCCACTAAGCCCACATTATCGTTGCGGTTCATGTTTTTATAGTGAGTTTGATTCGGAAGAGGTGAAAGAATACGCTGGTGGTTGTGGATTTGATATGCCAGATAAAGTATGCCCTAAATGTGGGAAACCATTGACGAAAGATGGATTTGATATTCCATTTGAGACATTCCTAGGATTCTATGGGGATAAGGAACCTGATATTGACCTTAATTTTTCAGGAGAATATCAAGCAAATGCACATAGATATACAGAGGTTTTATTTGGAAAAGGGCAGACATTTAAAGCAGGAACAATTGGAACACTCGCTGAGAAAACAGCCTTCGGATATGTGAGGAATTATTATGAAGAACGAGGAGTTTCCAAGCGAACTTGTGAGATTAATCGTCTATTACAAGGGTGTACAAAGATTCGTCGTAGTACAGGTCAACATCCAGGAGGAATCATAGTATTACCACATGGAGAAAATATAAATTCATTTACACCAGTTCAGCATCCTGCTAATGATATGAAAACAGATATTATTACTACACATTTTGACTATCATTCTATAGATCACAACTTGTTGAAATTAGATATTCTAGGGCATGATGATCCGACCATGATTAAGATGCTAGAAGATTTAGTGCCTAAAATCACAGGAGAACCGTTTGATGCAACTCATATTCCTTTAGATGATAAAGGCGTAATGGATATGTTTGCAGGAACAGAGGTATTAGGAATTTCACCAAGCGATATAGGAGGAACACCAGTGGGCTGCTTAGGAATTCCAGAATTTGGTACAGACTTTGTAATTCAAATGGTAGTAGATGCAAAACCACAGAGCTTGTCGGATTTGATTCGTATTTCAGGGCTATCTCATGGTACAGACGTGTGGCTTGGGAATGCGCAGACTTTGATTCAGGAAGGATTAGCAACTATTTCTACTGCTATTTGTACCCGTGATGATATTATGACCTTTTTGATTAACACGGGAATGGAAAGTGGATTGTCCTTTACGATTATGGAGAGTGTAAGAAAGGGGAAAGGATTAAAACCAGATTGGATAGAAGCTATGCTGGCGGCGAATGTACCGCAGTGGTATATCGATTCTTGTTTGAAAATCAAATATATGTTCCCTAAAGCACATGCAGCAGCCTATGTTATGATGGCGTATCGTATCGCATACTGCAAATTAAATTATCCACTTGCTTATTATGGTGCTTATTTTAGTATTCGTGCAGATGCATTTTCTTATGAAATTATGTGCCAGGGGCGTGATACGTTAGAATATTATATGAATGATTATAAACATAGAAGTAATGAACTCTCAAACAAAGAGCAAGAAACAATGAAAGATATGCGATTAGTTCAAGAAATGTATGCGAGAGGTTTAGAATTTATGCCGCTTGATATTTATACGGCAAAAGCAAAAGAATTTCAGATTATCGATGGGAAATTAATGCCGTCACTAGCATCCATAGAAGGATTAGGCGAAAAGGCAGCAGAGGCTGTAGAACAAGCAGGTAAATGTGGGAAATATTTATCTCTTGATGATTTCAGGCAAAGAACAAAAGCAACGCAAACAGCTATTGATTTGATGGCGAAATTAAATATGTTCGGGGATTTACCTAAGAGTAATCAACTGTCATTGTTTGATATGTAAATGAAAAAAGGTGGAAGCAGTAGTCAAAAGTAAGAAAATAAAAACTTCTAGGAGATTAGCTCCTAGAAGTAATTTAAAAAGTTTTCCACTGCTTTTGAAACAGGAATATGTTCATTGTGTGCTACTACGATTTGTCGTATCGGCAATTCCTCATCAATATCAAGAATGAATAAATCTTTTGAATATTGAGGGATACAAAAATCAGGAACAAATGCAACCCCTAGACCGATGCGTGCCATATCAAGCAAAAGGTCATTACTTCCTAATTCGATTTCAGGAACAAGGTCTAGTTGGTGTGTTTGAAATAAACTGTGTAAAAATTCACTAGTCGTACTTTTGCGATCAAGCATAAGAATCGGTTGTTTTTGTAGTGTACTTAATGATAATTTATATCCTTTTAATTCATCATAAGAATGATTTGCAACAAATACATCACGGAATTCCTTGATTGGTTGAATTTTGTATATATTATTTAGGTGAGAATTCGGGAAGTTTGTAATAATCAAATCTACTTGACCAGTCGCTAGTAATTCCACACATTTGATAGAAGTTTGATTCGTAATCTTGATATGTGCATTCGGGTATTCTTTGTGGAATTTCTCTAAATAAGGCATGAGAAAATATCTACAAATTGTATCACTCGCGCCGATGCGAATTTGACCTCCAGTAGTTGCAGATTCAAGAAGTTGAGCTTCGCCGCGCTGAATAAGATTCATTGCTGGTTCGATATGTCGAAGAAGAATGTCACCTTCCGTGGTTAGCTGCACTTTCTTTGTGCTTCTGATAAATAACACTTGGTCCAGTTTCTTCTCTAATGCTTTGATAGATTGACTGACAGCCGATTGTGAGATGAAGAGTTGTTTTGATGCTTCTGAAAAACTCAGTGTAGTTGCAACAAAGTAAAATACTTTGTATAATTCGTAATTAATATCCAATGATAAGTCCTCCTAATAAATACTAATAGGAGTATATCATAAATAAAGTAAAGGAGCAATGTGAACAAATATGAAAAAAATAGAAAATAGTACAATATTGACGATAAGTACATGCGTGATTGCATCGATAGCGATTGTTTGGATCATCCTCATTACTAGCTGCGAGGTAGCTATATATGCAGATATGGATTTCTATCAACGAGAATATGAAAAATATGGTGTATCAGAGAATCTAAATATGGAGATGGAAGACATCATGTATGTTACAGAAGAGATGATGCTATATTTACATAGTAATAGAGAAGATTTAATTGTTGATACTATAGTAGCAGGGGAATCGCGAGAATTCTTTAATGAAAGTGAAATTTCTCATATGGAAGATGTACGTGAGATTTTTGCAGCAGGAACAAGTAGCAGATTAGGAGCAATCCTCATAATGATTATATTTTTATTAGTGGCTAGTCGAAACAAAAACAAATGGAAAGGAATGTTGGCAAAATCGTTCTTGGCTACAACGCTCGTACTAGGAACAGTGGTAGGATTTATAGGAGCACTCTTTGCGACGAATTTCACAAAATATTTCACCATTTTCCATGAAATCTTTTTCGAAGGAGATACGTGGATTTTTGATTTGAATACAAGCCTTATGATTAATATGTTACCGGAAGGATTATTTTATGATTTTACAGCAAGGATTGTAATGGTGTTTATGGGAATGATGTTGGTAGCACTTGCCACTTGCGTCATGTTGCTTACAAAAAATATGAAAAATAAGACAAAAACAGTGGAGAAATAGTTGATAAATTGTATACAATAACCTATAATAGAACGTAATCGGTTTTTTATATATAGGGAATTGTATATACATGCCCTTATATTAAAATACTTTTCAGTACAAAATGATGAGACTAGAAAAAGAAAAGAGAGGGTAAGAAAATGGAAGCATTAATTGTAGTAGTATTATTTGCAGCAGTATTAGCACTAGCCTTTGCAGCATTCAACTTTGCAGAAGTAAAGAAGATGCCAGAAGGTACAGAAAAGATGAGCGAGATAGCATCGGCTATCAGAGTAGGGGCGAATGCATTTATAGAATATGAATATAAAGTATTATATTCGGTTGTTCTAATTGTGGCAGTTGTACTTGCGATAGTTACAACTTGGCACGCAGCAGTAGCTTTGATATTAGGTTCGATTATGTCTGGCTGTGCAGGGACAGTAGGGATGAAAATTGCGACTTATGCAAACGTTCGTGTATCAAACAAAGCAAGAGAAACGAAAGATATTGGAGAAACAGTAAAAGTTGCATTTCGAGGTGGGTCAGTAATGGGCCTATGTGTTGGTGGATTTGCACTACTAGGACTGTTTATTATATATGTAGTATTTGGAATTGGCATGGGACAAATCCAAGTAATGGAAGATAGCTATGTGAATTTATTGGGACTTAGCTTTATTCCATTTACTATGACACTGTCAGGTTATGCACTTGGATGTTCTATCGTTGCGATGTTTAATCGTGTAGGTGGCGGGATATATACGAAAGCAGCGGATATGGGAGCTGATTTAGTAGGGAAGACAGAAGCGCATATTCCTGAAGATGATCCTAGAAATCCAGCGACAATTGCAGATAATGTAGGAGATAATGTAGGAGATGTAGCTGGTCTTGGTTCGGATTTACTAGAGAGTTTTGTAGGCTCTATTTCGGCAGGGATTATATTGGCATACCATATGGTATTACAATCATCTGCTACAGGAACAGGTATGGATGCAGCATTGCTAGAACGCTGTATATTATTCCCATTGGTATTTGTATCAGCAGGGATGATTGCTTGTATTATTGGAATAGCAGCACTTATTTTTAAGAAAAACATGTCGAATAATCCACATAAAGATTTGAACGGAGCCACATATATGGCAGCTGGATTAACGATTGTTTTGGGACTTCTTATTTCATTAGGTATGTTTGGGACTATGGACACCACTGTGATGAAAGAAGCATTAGGATTTTCATTGGGTGCATATTCACCTTGGGTAGCGGCTACGGTAGGTGTACTTTCAGGAGTTATCATTGGAACAATCGCAGAATATTATACATCTGCAGATTACAAGCCTACACAATTACTAGCAAATGCATCGACAGAAGGGGCAGCGCTTACCATTACACAAGGATTGGCATTGGGAATGAAATCGACGATGGCACCGTGTATCGTATTGGCAACTGGGATATTAGTTTCTTATATGGTTTCAGGGATGTATGGAGTGTCGATGGCAGCGGTTGGAATGCTATCCTTTGTTACAGCAACTGTATCAGTAGATACATATGGACCAATCTCTGATAATGCAGGTGGGATTGCAGAAATGAGTGGATTGGATCCACAAGTTCGTAAAATAACAGACACCTTAGATTCAGTTGGAAATACAACAGCTGCGATTGGAAAAGGATTTGCTATTGGTTCAGGTGCACTTGCAGCATTGGCACTGATGATATCATATTTGTATTCTTATAATGAACCAGGAACAGAATTAGTTCTAAATATGATGTCTCCTATGATTTTAGCAGGAGCAATTGCAGGTGGAGCATTACCATTTTTATTTTCAGGAATGTTAATTGAAGCTGTAGCAAAAGCAGCACGAAAAATGGTGAATGAAGTGCGTCGTCAGTTTAGAGAGATTCCAGGGATTTTAGATGGAAGTGGGACTCCAGATTATAAAACTTGTATTGAGATTTCCTCTAAAGGAGCAATTAGTGAAATGCGAGTACCAAGTATTCTAGCGATTGTAGTACCTGTAGGGTCTGGATTTATCTTTGGTCCAGAATTTGTAGGAGGAATGATTATTGGAGCGACTATCTGTGCGATTATGATTGCTATCTTTAGCGGAAATGCAGGTGGCGCATGGGATAATGGTAAGAAATTTATTGAAGCAGGTGGAATTGAAGGTTCTGGAAAAGGTAGTTCAGCACATGATGCGGCAGTGGTTGGAGATACAGTAGGCGATCCTCTAAAAGATACGGTAGGCCCTTGTCTTGATATATTTATTAAGATTATGTCAACAGTATCGTTAGTAGCAGTTCCAGTATTTGCAAAAGTTAATCTAGTAGCAATTATTTCACAATTTTTATAAAGATTAAGGTTGATGGAGTGTCTAGAAATGGAAGAAAATCTATTTCTAGGCACTTTTTTTGTGTTTGATAATGAAATTAGAAATATGAAAAGAAGATAATTAAGAAGCAACATAACTATAGCTTATAAAAAAGTTAAGATATATTAATTAGGCTAATGATAATTATTGTGGTAGAATGAGATACAGTAATAAAGGTATAACATTGTTGTAATACAGATACCATAAATGGAGGAAAAAAATGAGTAGTGTAAAACGTGTATATGTAGAGAAAAAAGAAGCATTTGCAGTACAAGCGAAAGAATTAAGACACGAAATCAAAGGTTATTTAGGAATTACAGGTGTGACAGGTGTACGCCAATTAATTCGTTATGATGTAGAAAACTTATCAGATGAAACATTTGAAAAAGCTTGCAATGGTATTTTTGCAGAGCCACCAGTAGATGATTTATATAGAGAAACATTAGAAGTAATGGAAGGAAGCAGAGTGTTTTCTGTGGAATTTTTACCAGGACAATTTGATCAAAGAGCAGACTCGGCAGTACAATGTACTCAATTTATCAATGCAGACGAGAAACCTATTATTCGTTCGGCTACAACATATGTTATCGAAGGTACGATTTCTGATGAAGAATTTGCTGCAATTAAGAATCATTGCATCAATCCTGTAGATTCTAGAGAAACAGGAATGGAAATTCCAGAAACATTAGAGATTCAATTTGAAGAACCAGCAGATGTTATTATCTTCGATAGCTTTAAAGATATGCCAGAAGCAGAGTTGAAAGAATTATACAGTTCATTAGGACTAGCTATGACATTCAAAGACTTCCTTCATATTCAAGTATACTTTAAGAATGAAGAAAAAAGAGATCCTTCTATGACAGAAATTAGAGTATTAGACACATACTGGTCAGATCACTGCCGTCATACAACATTCTCGACAGAACTTACAGAAGTATCTTTCGGAGAAGGAGATTATAGAGTGCCAATCGAAGGTGCTTATAAGCAATATTTGAGTGACCATAGCGAAATCTTCAAAGGAAGAGAAGATAAATTCGTTTGTTTAATGGATCTTGCACTTATGGCAATGCGTAAATTAAAAAGAGAAGGCAAGCTTGAAGACCAAGAAGAAAGTGATGAAATCAATGCTTGTAGTATCGTTGTACCAGTTTATGTAGATGGCGTAGAAGAAGAGTGGTTAGTAAACTTCAAGAATGAAACACACAATCATCCTACAGAAATCGAACCATTTGGTGGTGCTGCAACATGCCTTGGTGGAGCGATTCGTGATCCGCTTTCAGGTCGTACTTATGTATACCAAGCTATGCGTGTAACTGGTGCAGCTGATCCTACAGTTTCTATGAAAGAAACATTGAAAGGGAAATTACCACAGAAGAAATTAGTACGTGGGGCAGCACATGGATATAGTTCATATGGTAATCAAATCGGACTTGCAACAGGTCTTGTTAAAGAAATTTATCATCCAAACTATGTTGCGAAACGTATGGAAATTGGTGCAGTTTTAGGAGCAGCTCCTAGAAGAGCCGTTATTAGAGAAACTTCAGATCCAGGCGATATCATCGTATTATTAGGCGGACGTACAGGTCGTGATGGTTGTGGTGGAGCAACAGGTTCATCAAAAGTTCATACAGAAGAATCAATCGAAACTTGTGGAGCAGAAGTACAAAAAGGTAATCCACCAACAGAACGCAAAGTTCAGAGATTATTCAGAAGAGAAGAAGTAAGTGCATTAATTAAGAAATGTAATGACTTTGGTGCAGGTGGTGTATCGGTTGCAATTGGAGAATTGGCTGATGGATTACGTGTGGATTTAGATAAAGTACCTAAGAAATACGCAGGTCTTGATGGAACAGAGATTTCTATTTCAGAATCACAAGAGCGTATGGCGGTTGTGTTAGATCCAAAAGACGTAGCACAATTCTTAGCATATACAAAAGAAGAAAACCTAGAAGCAATTGAAGTTGCAGTAGTAACAGAAGATCCTCGTCTTGTATTGTCATGGAGAGGCAAAGAAATCGTTAATATTTCTCGCGCATTCTTAGATACAAACGGTGCACACCAAGAAACAACAGTTGCAGTAGATATTCCTAATAGAAAAGACAGCATCTTAGTAAGAGCAGAAGGAATCGATGAAAGCAATGAAAAAACAAAATGGTTAGAAACATTAAAAGACCTTAACGTTTGTTCTCAAAAAGGACTTGTGGAAATGTTCGATGGTTCTATCGGAGCTGGTTCCGTATTTATGCCACATGGTGGTAAAAACCAAATGACAGAAACACAAGCAATGGTAGCGAAATTACCAGTTCTTACTGGAAAATGTGATACAGTTACTATGATGAGTTACGGATTTGATCCATATGTATCAAGCTGGAGCCCATACCATGGTGCAGTATATGCTGTAGTAGAATCAGTTGCTAAAATCGTAGCAGCAGGTGGAGATTATAAAAAGATTCGTTTTACATTCCAAGAATACTTCCGTCGTATGACAGAGGACCCATCAAGATGGAGTCAACCATTTGCAGCATTGTTAGGTGCATATGAAGCACAAATTGGATTCGGTTTACCATCAATCGGCGGAAAAGATAGTATGTCAGGATCATTCAATGAAATTGATGTACCACCAACACTTGTATCATTTGCAGTAGATATTGCAACAGAAAAAGATGTTATTACACCAGAATTGAAAGCAGCAGGTAATAAATTAGTATGGATTCGCATGGATCAAAATGAATATGATTTACCAGTTTATACACAAATGATGGATCAATACGAGAAGGTAAATGCAGACATTCAAGCAGGCAACATTATCTCTGCTTACGCGCTTGACCGTCACGGAATTGCAGCGGCAGTAAGTAAAATGGCATTTGGTAATGGGTTGGGAGTTAAGATTGAACATAGTGTAGATGCAAGAGATTTATTCTCACTTGGATTTGGAGAGTTAATCGTAGAAGTTCCAGCAGATAAAGTAGGAAGTTTAGCCGTAACATATACAGTAATCGGGGAAGTGACAGAAACAGCAGAGTTTACACATGGCAATATATCAGTGACGATGGAAGAAGCTACAGCAGCATGGACAGAAACATTAGAAAAAGTCTTTGCAACCGTATCGAAAGCGTCTACAGAAATAGAAGTAGAAAGCCCACTATATGACACGAAAGATATTCATATCTGTTCACATAAGATAGCGCAACCAACAGTATTTATACCTGTATTCCCAGGAACGAACTGCGAGTATGACAGTAGAAAAGCATTTGAAAATGCTGGAGCAAAAGTTATCACAAAAGTATTCAAAAATTTAGATGCAGCAGATATTCGTGATTCAGTAGGAGAATTTGAAAAAGCAATCGCACAATCACAAATGATAATGTTCCCAGGTGGATTCAGTGCAGGGGATGAGCCAGATGGATCGGCAAAATTCTTCGCAACAGCATTCCAAAATGCGAAATTAAAAGAAGCAGTAGAGAAATTATTAAACGAAAGAGATGGACTAGCACTCGGTGTTTGTAACGGTTTCCAAGCATTAGTAAAATTAGGCTTAGTACCAGAAGGAGCAATCGTAGGACAAAATCCAGAAGCACCAACACTAACATATAATACCATTGGTCGTCACATCTCAAAAATGGTATATACAAAAGTAGTATCCAATAAATCACCTTGGTTGCAAGAAGCAACATTAGGTGGCGTATACACAAATCCAGCATCGCATGGAGAAGGAAGATTCGTAGCAAATGAAGAGTGGTTAAACAAACTATTTGCAAATGGACAAGTAGCGACACAATATTGTGATTTAGATGGAAACGTAAGCATGAATGAAGAATGGAACGTAAATGGCTCATACAGAGCAATCGAAGGAATCACAAGTCCAGATGGACGTGTTCTAGGTAAGATGGCTCATTCAGAAAGAAGAGGCGATAGCGTAGCAATCAACATTTATGGAGAGCAAGATCTAAAAATCTTCGAATCAGGAATAGCGTACTTCAATAGATAAATAATCAAAGACGTTCGTAACTGCCACAATGGTTTTTGCAGATAATAGTGGCAGTTACTACGTATATCCAATTATTTTTGTATGTGAGTATATACGATCCTAAATAGGAATATTATTAGAAGAGGGCGCGAGTTGTAGTTTTGCTGCCCTATGCTTTCTAAAGTATTTGATGAACATAGTAACAGCCCTAACTATTCGAAAGAACCATTGCGTATATCCTGTATTGTTTTTGTCGAGTGCGGTATGCAAAAGCAACTGTTTGAGGCATAGCCGAGTTTTGCTTTTGCATACATAATGGCGCCGAGACACAAACAAAAAGGATAGCAGGTTCTAAGAATAGTTAGGGCTGTTACGTAAGTTTATCACATCTTTACGACAACCAAAGATTTTTCCAAATAGAATATTCCATATTCACATTGCCTTTTCCGGTTCCTAGTTGTATATTAGGTTTATTACTTCCGTGAAAATCTGATCCGCCAGATAATTTCAAATTATATTTTGATGCTATCATCTTCATTTTCTGTTCATCTCCGTAACGATTCTGTGAATAATAAACTTCCAGCCCATCTAGTCCAGCTTTTGATAAACTGGCTATTAGGATATCTAATTCCTCCGTAGATAAATTATAAAGAAGAGGATGTGCTAATATTGCCTTGCCACCACTGCTGTGTATCAGTTGAATAGCTTGATAAGGCGTTACTCTTTCTTTCGGTACGTAGCAAGGTGCATCATCTCCAATGTACTTCGGAAAAGCATCATGCATATTCGAAACGTACCCTCTATCTTGTAGATAACGTGCAAAATGAGCTCGTGTCAAGACTATATCTCCGAACTGTTCAAACATACTTTCTATAGTAATAGAAATGCCCTTATCTTGTAATTTTTCAATCATCTTATAATTCCGAACATCTCTAGCACTTTGGAATTGTTTCAAATTATCTTGAAAATAACAATCGTTAATATTAATTCCCAATCCAACAATATGAATATCTTTTTTCTTGTAAACAGTAGATAATTCAATACCAGGAATGATTTCAATGCCAGTTCCAGATTCTTTGGCTGCTTGGAAAGCGTCAAGAATCCCATCAGTTGTATCGTGGTCTGTCAGTGCAAAGGCACGTAGTTGCTTTTTGTTTGCGAGTGCAACTAATTCAGTGGGAGTCAGTGTTCCATCAGAATAGTTGGAATGCACATGTAAGTCTATAAGGTTTTTCATGTATGGTTTCCTTTCGAATAAATTTATAGATGAAAAAACATAGTATTAAAATTATTATAACACGAGAAGAAACAGAGGTGAAAACAAAAAGTATAAATCAAAAAAAGAGAGAAGGTGTATAAGATGTTTGTTAGGAGTATGACCTACATAGTTATTTTTGTACTGGGAACATTGTTGGAATATATCGTGGATGCTTGGTCAAGTCGCTTGGTATTAGAGAAAAAACAATTCTGTTTTGTGTTACGGCATTGGCCAGTTAGAATGTTAACGGGAGGAATGAGCGTAATGGTAGTGGCGAAAAATGGGGTAACTGTACTATCACTATCTATAGTTCTGTATAGTGTAATTTTGATAATTATAGGAATTGTAGATTGGAACACATTTGTAATTCCAAATCAATTAAATTATAGTCTTGTGATGATTGCAATCCTGTTTTTGCTACAACAAAGTGATATATCCATAGAAGAGAGGGTGGTTGGTTTTTTTATTATTAGCATTTCTATGTTAGTTATCACACTTGTGTATTTTGGCGCTTTTGGTGGTGGAGATATAAAAATGATTGCGGTGAGTGGATTTATCTTAGGAAGCGAACAGATACTTATTGCGTGGAGTATCAGTGTACTTTGTTGTGGCATGTATGTGTGTTATCTATTACTAATGAAAAAAGGTACTAGAAAAAGCAAAATCCAATTAGGACCATTTTTGTCTATTGGATGTTATATGGGGATTCTGTATGGTCATTCTATTGTAAAGTGGCTTTTTCACACATCGCTATGATAGAAATTGAAAATTTACTGGAATTAATTAGAAAAAATCTATAAAAAATTAAGTTATACTTGCGTTTCTTGACATAAAATAATAAGATAGTGTTAGATAATTATAATGAAGTGAGGAGATTGTTAAATGGAAATTTTAGAGAAAAAAAGATGGGTGTTTTTGGGATTGCCACTTACATTTACAAGTTATAAAATCACAGAAGAATTATTAGTAATCAAAGAGGGATTCTTAAATACACGAGAAAATCCATGTTATACATATAAAATTACAGATGTACAATTAAAAACGTCGTTATTTGAACGAATATTTAAATTAGGAACAGTCACTTGTTACACTGGAGATACGACACACTCTGTACTAGAATTGCAGCATATTAAAAATGCAAGAATGGTACATGAAACACTATTAGAAGTGTCGGAAGAACAAAGAATGAAGAGAAGAACAGTGAATATGCAAGACTTGAATCCGGATGGAATAGATATTATGTTGTAGATGCTGACTGCATTGGAGGAGAGAGATGAATAGGAAAATCATACAGTATCTGATCGGGGTGTTGTTTGTAATAATTACAGGATTAGCTTGTTATTCAGAATGGTTTTTTTATTTGGACGCTAGAGTGACAGATAGTTTATATCAGCAATTAGGAACGATGAATTCAGATATTAAAATAATAGCAATCGATGATAAAACACTTAGTGAACTTGGTGTGTTTGGGACATGGGATAGAAGTGTTTATGCTGAACTGGTAGAACAGCTAACAGAAGATGAAGATACAGAACCTATGATTATTGCATTCGACATGATTTTTTCAGAAGATTTGAATGAAGAAGGAGATCTTGCATTTGCAGAAGCGTGTGCGGATGCTGGAAATGTCATTGTGGTAGAAGACTATATTACGGAGAAGAAAGTCGTAATAGGTGAAGATGGGGAAGCTGAATTAAATACGATATATGTTAGTGGAATTTCAGAAACATACAGCCCCTTAAACGAGGTGGTAGATACAGGCTTTGCTGAAGTAGTACCAGATGAAGATGGAATTATCAGGCAAGCACTTTGGAGCTTAGAGGTCGATGGAGTAGAACAAAGTAGTTTATCAAGAACCATTTATGAAAAATACTGCGAAACCAAAGGCTTAGAAGTTGTAGTTCCTTCGACGGATTCGTTTAGTAGATTTGGATTTACTTTTTCGGGGGGACCAGGAGATTACGACCGATATTCCTTTATAGATGTTTTGAATGGAACAATAGATACGAGGTTGTTTGAAGATAGCATAGTCATGATAGGTGCGTATGCAGAGGGAATGCAAGATAGTTACAATGTTGCATGTTCTATTACTGGTGTACAGATGTATGGGGTGGAAATTCAAGCGAATATTCTGCAGGCGTGTATGGAAGGGAAAACTAATGTAATATTAAATCCATATGTTTCTACAATTTTATTCATGTTATTGATGGTGCTCTATCTGTTTATGGTTTCGAAGGTGAATGTACGAGGAGCTATAATTACCACAGGGGTGTTTAGTGCAGGTACCGCAGCAGGAGGTCTTGTATTGTATCATTTCGGATTGAAGAACTCTATTGTAACATTTCCTATACTTTTGATAGTGGTTTGTATCATAAAGATTTTATATACTTATGTCAGTGAAGTGAGAAAAAGAGCGAAACTTATCCATATGTTTAAACGATATGCAGAGCCACAGCTAGTGGATCAAATGCTTCGTGACGGACAGTATGCACTTGAATTAGAAGGACAAAAGAAAGAAGTTACAGTTTTATTTGTTGATATTAGAGGTTTTACGTCATTATCTGAAGAATTGACCTCACATGAAATTGTACATATATTAAATGTTTATTTTGAAGCAGTAACGGTAGAGATTCAAAAGTATCAAGGGATGCTTGATAAATTTATAGGAGATGCTGCGATGGCGATTTTTAATGCACCATTTGATTCTCTAGATTATGAATTTCGTGCCATAGAAGCAGCGCTAGGAATTATGAAGCAAGCAAAAGTTATCGGTGATTATACAGAACGCGAATTTGGTCGAAGAATCGAATTTGGAATAGGTATAAACACGGGAGTGGCAGTTGTCGGAAATATAGGGAGTAGTACCAGACTTGATTATACGGCAATCGGAGATACTGTAAATATAGCTTCAAGACTAGAGTCCAATGCAGAAGGTGGACAAATACTTATAACAGACACGGTGAAGAAAAGACTCGATGATAGAATTATTACAAATGAAATTGGACGAACTTTCTTGAAAGGAAAGAAAAATGCGGTGTTGTTACACGAAGTAACAGGTATTAAACAACGCTTTGGCGGTAATATGGAGGTTTTATGACGAGGAAAAAGAAGATAATCATAGGGTGTGTAATAGGTGCAATAGTATTATTGGTGATAGGAATTTGGTGGTGGAGCCAACCAAGCTCTTATCGTTTGGTGAAAGTGGTAGAGACATCTGGTACGGTTGAATTAGAACGAGACGGAATTTCAAATATTCAAGTAACATCAGCTATGAATTTAGAAAATAATGACAGGGTGTCGGTAGGTATAGATAGTTATGCACGGTTGACACTTGATCAGGATAAATACGTTTATGCAGAAGCCAGTACAGAATTTGAATTAGTTGCCGAAGGAGATAGTAAGACTTCTAAATCGCTGATTAAACTGAACAAAGGTGCAATTACAACAGAAATCCAAGAGCCATTACAAACAAATTCTACCTTTGAAATTGAAACACCAAATTCAGTTATGGCTGTTAGAGGAACGGTATATCGCGTAGAGGCATTACTTGATGAGAATGGTGATACGTATACACTAGTTACAGTGTTTGAAGGTGAGGTAGAAACACAATTAATTGCACCAGATGGCACCATATCAGATCCTGTACAAGTAGACGCAGGAAAAGGAGTTGTAGTACGTGGGGATGAAATGATTAGCGAGTATGTTGTTGCAGACCTAGATGAAAATGGTAATGTTATTAGTGAAACAGTACGTTCTGCTAACCCAAATGAAGAAGTAGTTGTGTTTGATATTGATTTATCCACATTGTCTATTCAAACATTAGAAAGTTTACAGAAGATTGTAGACAACGGAATAAAAGATGTCGGCTATACATTAGGAGAACTGACAGAAACGATTACAGAGAAAAAAGTATTATTAGAAGAACAAGCTGTAGCGGAAGCGGAAAAACAAGTGGTGGAAGAAAGTGAAGCGGTAGAGACGGTTACAGAAGAGGAAAGCGTTACTGTAGAGGAACCTTCAGAAACTAGTGGGGTTACTGTTAATGAAGTAGTTGCTACGACAGACACCTCGACAGATACATCTACTAGTACAAACACTACGACGGACACGTCCACAGATACACAAGAAAATACCGATGCAGACGTTTCGACAGATACAGAAGAAAATACCGATGCAGACGTTTCGACAGATACAGAAGAAAATACCGATGCAGACGTTTCGACGGATACAGAAGAAAATACCGATGCAGATGTTTCGACTAGTACAAAGTATACAGTGACATTTAAAAATGGAAATGGTACGGAGGATACGGTAGTAGAAGTAGAGGCAGGATCGGCGGTGTCTATTCCATCTGATATGAGCTATGATGGTTACTCGTTTGCGGGATGGTATTTATCTGAAAACTATATCTATATTGTAATGGATAGTGTGACACCGACGGAAGATATGACACTATATGCAAAATGGAATGAACTAGTAACATTACAAATTGACTTCTATGTAGGTGATACGAAAGACGATACCGATACATTTAATAGCTTTACCTACTACAAAAGTGCCACAAAGTCTATTGTAGCAAATGCAGAAATTAATGTCGCAAACCTTGCATCAGAAATTGATGGATACGAATACTGGAACTATACGTTGACCCACACAACAGAGCCGGATGCTTCGATAGTAGGAACTACAAGTACAGGAAGTTACGTGGGAGCAAGTGGAACGAGTACGCTGACACTATATTATGTAAAGCGGATAGTTATAGGAACGGGAAGTGGAGACTCAGGAAGTACAGATTCAGGAAGTACAGATTCAGGAAGTGCAGATTCAGGAAGTGCAGATTCAGGAACATCTGGTACTACGTATGAAGATGTGATTTATTATTCGAGTAGTGATCTTACCACTGCAGAAATCTTATATACAGATACAGGTGCGATTGTAGATCCTACGATAGGAACGACTACATACACGGCATTGTCGCTAGATACGATTCAAGGGTATGCAACGAGTTGGGATACTTCAGAAAGAGTACTCGAAAGATGGTACGGTTTGACAGGTCTTAAGTATACTCAGACGGGCAGTGAATATAATATCTTAGACAGTGGTCCATATATTATGTATCCAAAATGGAAGACTTCAGAGGTTACGTTTGTATTCGTAAAAGATTATTTGTTTCATTGGTATAGTACATCGGTAGCAGAATGTTATGTTGGTGATGTTTTGACGGCAGAAGATATTAAAACATTATTCCCTAATATTACATCTGGATATAGTATTAATACATCGCGAGGTGCTTTCTCAAATTCAAGTAACACAATTGGTCCGATCTCTGAATCAAATACTACCTACTTTATATACTTGAGTAGTAATTAATACATAAAAAGTATGCCGGTGTCTTAAAAATAAGGAATGAAGATTCGGAAAACCTATTAAAAGGAAAAGGAGAAAGATTATGCAAACAGCAAAAGGTTTTATTCATGATGAAGTGGTGGAATTATTAAAAGATGAAGAGTTAGTTAAGCAACTAACAGCGTGTAAGACAGAAGAAGAGGCATGTGCGATTGTAAGTGCTAAAGTGAATATACCTCAAGAAGAATTAGTAGCATCTATAGAAACAGCTAAGATAATAGGCGGTATGAATCAAGAGAATGGATTACTGGATCAAGATGAGTTAGATATGATTGCAGGCGGAAAATCATCAAAAATGTATTATAATACTCAATCGAAGGATGTAATGTTGTAGAGGGAAAATGTGATGCAACCGCGAAAACTTTAATACTTGGAGCTTATCGATTTATAAAAGGGCGAAATTCGAAAGAATTTTGCCCTTTAAAAATAGCATTTACTAGGGACGCAAATTATGGTAAAATAAATCAGATGTGAAACAATCAAGGAGCGAATTATGAAGAGAATATTATTGAAATTAAGCGGTGAGGCATTAGCCGGAGATAAGAAAATGGGATTTGATGAGGCGACTTGTATCGGGGTGGCAAAGCAAGTAAAAGTTTTAGCTGATCAAGGATACGAAATCTCGATCGTAACAGGTGGAGGAAACTTTTGGAGAGGCCGAACAAGTGAGACGATTGATAGAACAAAAGCGGATCAGATAGGAATGCTTGCGACAGTGATGAACTGCATATATGTATCAGATATTTTCCGCCATGTAGGAATGAAAACAGAAGTATTTACACCATTTGTGTGTGGTGCATTTACTAGTCTATTTTCAAAAGATGCTGCAGTAGAGGCGATGGGGCAGGGAAAAGTGATTTTCTTTGCAGGCGGAACAGGACATCCTTATTTTTCGACAGATACAGGTGCTGTGCTTAGAGCAATTGAAATTGAAGTGGATGCGATGTTATTGGCGAAGGCGATTGATGGGATTTATGACAGTGATCCAAAGACGAATCCAGAAGCTGTGAAATATGATGAAGTGACGATTCAAGAAATTATAGATAAGAAATTAGCAGCGATAGATTTGACTGCATCTATTCTCTGCTTAGAGAATAAATTGCCGATGTTGGTATTTGGGCTAAATGAAGAAAACAGTATAGTAGATACGATGAGTGGAAAATTCACAGGAACAAAAGTGACGGTATAAGGTATAACGGATTTAGATAGGAGAATGAATATGAACGAAAAATTAGAAAAATATAATGACAAGATGGAAAAATCATTACAAAGTTTGATGGGCGAATTCGGTACGATAAGAGTAGGGAGAGCAAATCCTAAAGTGTTAGATAGAATTACAGTGGATTATTATGGAACGCCTACACCGATCCAACAAGTTGCGAATATTGCTGTGCCAGAAGCACGTATGATACAGATTCAACCGTGGGAATCAAGTATGTTAAGAGAAATTGAAAAAGCAATTATGATGTCAGATTTAGGAATCAATCCAACGAATGATGGAAAATTGATTCGTCTTGTGTTTCCAGAATTGACAGAAGATCGAAGAAAAGAAATTGTAAAAGATGTTAAGAAAAAAGGAGAAGCTGCAAAAGTGGCAATCCGTAATATTAGACGAGATGGAAACGATGCCTTGAAGAAATTAAAAGGTACAGAGGTTTCGGAAGATGAAATCAAAGATTTAGAGACTGTATTGCAAAAACTTACAGATAAGTTCATTAAAGATGTGGATAAAGCAGTGGATGAAAAGTCAAAAGAAGTTTTAACCGTATAAAGCAAGTACGATAAAGGAGGATGAGCAAGGGTTGATGAAAGTCGGTCCTTGCTTATATTCATATTTAATAAGACAGGAGAATTAACATGAAAGTGCCACAACATATAGCGATAATATTGGATGGGAATGGTCGATGGGCGAAATCGAAGGGGATGCCTAGAAATTATGGACACAAACAAGGTAGTAAGAACGTAGAGATCATTTGCGAAGAAGCATATAGAATGGGCGTACAATATTTGACGGTTTATGCGTTTTCGACAGAAAATTGGAAACGCTCAAATAGTGAAGTAGAGGCACTCATGCAACTGCTAAGAAATTACATGAAAACTTGTATCAAAACAGCGCAGAAGAATAATATGCGTGTACGTGTTATTGGAGATATTACAAAATTAGATGATACATTACAAGAGCAGATTAAGGCTTTAGAAGAGGCGACAAAAGAAAACACAGGTCTAAAATTTCAAATCGCATTGAATTATGGATCAAGGGATGAGATTACACGAGCATTTACACATATGATGCAAGATTGTGAGGCAGGTAAGATAGCATCGGAGGAAGTCTGTGAAGAATTGATAGAATCATATTTAGATACAGCAGGATTACCAGATCCAGATTTATTAATCCGAACAAGTGGTGAAGAAAGATTGTCCAATTTTTTAATGTGGCAATTAGCATATACAGAATTTTATTTCGCAGATGTTCATTGGCCTGATTTTTCGAAAGAAGAGTTGGAAAAAGCCATAGAGAAATTCAATGGACGAGAGCGACGCTTCGGCAACGCAGAGGAGGAGTAACATGTTTAAAGATAGGCTGGTTAGTGGGATTGCATTAGTGATAGTTGCGCTTGTTACAGTCATTATGGGTGGTGTTGTGCTAGCAGGACTTTTAATGATTATAAGCATTATTGGAATGAGTGAAATCTACAAGATTGAAGATGTGAATAGAGAACTGATTGGTTACATAGGATATATAGGTGCCATTGTTTATTATGTTCTATTATTTATGGGAGGGAAAGAATATAGCTTGATTGTGATTTTAGCGACATTGATATTGATGATGGCTGGATATGTCTTTGCGTTTCCTAGATATCATTCTCGACAAGTGATAGTTGCATTTTTTGGATTTGTATATGTAGCAGTTATGCTTTCATGTATTTATTTGACACGAACATTATCTGATGGAGTTTTTGTTGTATGGCTAGCATTCTTTAGCTCGTGGGGATGTGATACGTGTGCGTATTGTGTGGGTGTGCTTTTTGGTAAACATAAGATGGCACCGATTCTCAGTCCAAAGAAGTCTATAGAAGGAGCAATAGGTGGAGTGATTGGTGCAGCAATACTAGGAGCGATTTATGCTATTTGCATTCGAACTTTTAGTGGAGCAAATGTACAGCCGACTATCTTTGCGATCATATGTGCATCAGGTGGTTTGATTTCTATGATTGGGGATTTAGCAGCTTCGGGAATAAAAAGAGATAATCATGTCAAAGATTACGGAACCTTAATACCAGGACATGGTGGAATTTTGGACCGATTTGACAGTATTATTTTCACTGCGCCAATTATTTATTACCTATCACTATACTTAATATAAAGGAGGAAACTTATTATGAAATGCATTTCCATATTAGGTTCAACAGGATCAATTGGAACACAGACGTTAGAAGTAGTCAGAGAACAAAAAGATATAAACGTAGTTGGACTGGCAGCAGGGAATAATATTGAACTTCTAGAACAACAAATACGAGAATTCAACCCTAAAGTAGTAGCAGTTTGGGACAATAAACTAGCACGTCAATTGACATTGCGAGTGGAAGATACTGATACAATAGTGTATTCAGGCATGACAGGGCTTATCAAGGTGGCAACCGTAGAAGAAGCAGAAGTAGTGGTGACGGCGGTAGTGGGAATGATAGGTATCAAGCCCACATTGGCAGCGATAGAAGCTGGGAAAGATATCGCGTTAGCAAATAAAGAAACATTAGTGACAGCAGGGCATTTGATTATGCCGCTAGCGAAAGAAAAAGGTGTTTCAATTCTTCCGGTAGACAGTGAACATAGTGCGATTTTTCAGTGCCTTCAAGGGAATAAAACAAAAGATGTATATAAAATTTTTCTGACAGCATCAGGTGGACCTTTTAGAGGTAAAACAAGGGAAGAATTAGAACTGGTTCAAGTCGAGGATGCGCTGAAACATCCGAATTGGGAAATGGGTAAGAAAATTACGATTGATTCATCAACGATGATTAATAAAGGTCTAGAAGTGATCGAAGCGAAGTGGTTATTTGGAGTGGAGATTAAAGATATAATAGTAGTAGTCCAACCGCAGAGTATTATTCACTCGATGGTAGAATATGAAGACGGTGCAGTGATGGCACAATTAGGCACTCCAGATATGAAATTACCGATTCAGTATGCGCTATATTATCCAGAACGTCGTTTTCTTTCAGGCGATCGATTGGACTTTGCAAAATTGAAAGAAATAACATTTGAGTCGCCAGATCTCAAGACGTTTAAAGGGCTGAAACTAGCGTTTGTGGCAGGAGAAATAGGTGGATCGTTGCCGACTGTTTATAATGCGGCGAACGAAAAAGCTGTAGAGAAATTTTTAAAGAGAGAAATTTCGTATTTACAGATTTCTGAGATTGTAGAAGTGTGTATGAAGGAACATAAGTTGATTACAAATCCATCGTTAGAAGAGATTTTAGAAATTGAGAAAGAAACATATAGAATGATAGAGAGTAGGTGGTAAGTTGGGAATAGTATTAGCAATTATAGTATTTAGTGTAATTGTCATAGTACATGAATTTGGGCACTTTTTAATGGCGAAACTTAATGGAATCGAAGTGTTTGAGTTTTCATTAGGAATGGGACCGACATTGATAAGTAAGCGCATTGGCGATACACTATATTGCTTGAAATTACTTCCGCTAGGCGGGTCGTGTATGATGGGGGAAGATGGATTTGAAGAAGAATCAGAAGAAGCATTTGAAGGCGCTAATTTAGATTCAGAAGGATCAGATGAAGCGGCGAGTAGGCAGCCTATTATACGAGGAAATTTTAATGAAAAATCAGTATGGGCTCGTATCCTTGTGATTGCAGGTGGTCCACTTTTTAACTTTATATTAGCGTGGTTTTTTGCGGTAATTATGATACTATGGATAGGATTTGATGCACCGATTATCGGAGAGGTGGTCGAAAATTCTGGAGCCATGGAGGCGGGACTTGAAGCAGGAGATCAGATTACAGAGCTAAACGGAAGAAATATTTATTTGTGGAGAGAAATTTCGTCACATAATATGTTTCATTCAGGAGAGACGGTTGTTGTAGAATATATACGTGACGGTGTAGCATATGAAACGATACTAGAACCACAAATGGATGAAGCACAAGGCACAACAGTGATGGGTGTTATTTCAACGTCTTACCAAGAGGCTACATTTTTGGAAGCGTTAGAAAATGGTATATATACGGTGCGCTACTGGATATTGACAGTGATAGATTCATTAAAGATGATGCTAAAAGGCGAGGTGGCACTAAGTGATATCTCAGGACCAGTAGGGATTGTAGATATAGTAGATGAGACTTATGAAGTTAGTGTACAGATAGGATGGGATGTAGTTATTCTAAATCTTTTGAATTTAACTACGCTATTGTCAGCGAATTTAGGTGTTATGAATTTACTTCCGATTCCAGCATTAGATGGAGGAAGGTTGGTGTTTTTGATTGCTGAATCTATACGAGGCAAGAGAATATCGCCAGAAAAAGAAGGCATGTTTCATTTGGTTGGTTTTGGAGCGCTCATGCTACTGATGGTAGTAGTATTGTTTAATGATTTATCCCATTTGTTTTTATAATAAAAACGGAATACAAGTGAGATGAAATAAAGAGAAAAAGAGAAGAAAAGAGAAAAAAGGGAATGTTATAGATAGAAAGTTTATCTATGGCATTCCCTTTTGAATGTTCTGCGACATATCTAAAATGCTTTAGAATTATGATAATTCTGCTATTCTCGAGACGCCAACAAATAGTTCGGATATTTTGTACCATGTTCGATAGTCTACTACTCCTGTTTTTGGGAGTCCGAAGACAGATTGGAATACACGCACAGATTCACTTGTGAGGGGACCGTAGAGCCCATCGGTAGTAACTGTAGGGATTAAAGGGTAAGCTTTTGCTATGGTATTGAGTTGTTCTTGAATGGTTCGAACAGGGTCACCAGAAGATCCAGTTTGCAATGTGTAACCAGGCCATGAAGAGGGAACGCCAGATACCTCAGGTGCTGTGTTAATGTACATATCATCGCCATAATAATAGCGTAGAATTTCGATAGGAGTATATCCTTGGTCTCCAAGGTATTTGGATCCCCATTGTGATAACCAATTAGGACAACTTACATTTTTTCCATCACAATATTGTGTCATAATAGGTTGTCGTACATTTGGTCTAGATAAATAGTCTGTAAAAATGTTGTCCACCACTTCGGAAATTGTATCGTAAATATTTCTGTTAGGTATCCATTTTTGATCATAAGCAGTGGATGTGCTAATTGTGAAATCATACCCTTTATTTCGATACCATTCGGTGTAGACACGATTAAGAACGAAGGACATAATAGCAAGAACATTTGCATAAATCGTATTAGTAGGCCAAGTTGCGTAAATCTCGCTAGATGCAACATTTTTGATATAATCCTTATATTTCACATAATAATTTTTGGCGGAAGCATTAGTAGGGCTACCATCGTGTACTATGATATATTCAGGGATTACTACACGAGGCAGAACAATTTCTCCTGAAGGGGTAATAGGTTTGATTTCGTCTTCCGGAATTTTCGCTGGGTAATTTCCATATAAAGTATGTGCGTCAATTACGAAAGTATCAGTGGCTACAAAAGGTGTATCAATAGGAAGTAGTGCAATCTGTTGTTGCGCTGTAATGCTAGGTAAAATTTCTGTACCAGAAATATTTAAAGAATTGTATCCAGGGGCTTGAATCTCCAAAGTATACTCCGCGTAAGGTTGTTTAGTGCTTTCAGAATCAAGACTATACTCCAAAGG
The DNA here is from genome assembly GCA_044425815.1 of Eubacteriales bacterium. GTDB lineage: Bacteria > Bacillota > Clostridia > Lachnospirales > Lachnospiraceae > CAUPWF01. Next base: position 20,234 of record JAWXVA010000007.1, on the reverse strand, counting down.
TGGCGCAGCTAATTCAATTGTATCTGTTTGACCGAGTTGATTTGTGATTAATTGCTCGAACGTAGTATCGGGAACACCCGTATATGAAATAGAAATGGTAGCACCTTCAAGTGGGAATGCATCGACACTTGAAGTAATCTGAATGTTTAATTTTCCGGTATCTATGGTATCTAATGAAACAGCGTGTAAATTCGACATATGATTCCTCATGTTTTTTATATTAGTTTATGTGCGAATGTTGAAAATGTGAGAAACAAGAAAAGAAGATAAATGAAATTATAAGACTTGCTAATTTGAAAATAGCATGGTAACATATTCAGATAGAGGAAGTCTTTAAAATCTGGCGTTTCAGCCACAATATTCACAAATAATAAGAGAGATAAAAGAGAGGTGGTTTATTTGGGCTCAGATAGCTACAGTACTGTTTAATGGACATGGAAAAAGTTATATTACTAAAGAAATAAGTAGTTGACATTTCAAAACAAATATAATAATATTATAGAATAACGAACATTAGTTCGATTGCGAGAAGGGAAAAACATTATGGCAAGTGAAGATAAGAAAAAAGCGCTAGAGGCTGCTATACTAAAATTAGAAAAAGATTTTGGAAAAGGAGCAGTGATGAAACTTGGAGATCCAAGAGCTCAAGTTGCAGTAGAGACGATTCCGACAGGATCATTAAGTTTAGATATTGCACTTGGACTAGGAGGGGTGCCGAAAGGAAGAGTAATAGAAATCTACGGACCAGAATCAAGTGGTAAGACTACTGTGGCACTGCATATTATTGCAGAAGTACAAAAGCAAGGAGGCATTGCGGGGTTTGTAGATGCAGAGCATGCACTAGATCCTACATATGCAAAGAAAATCGGTGTAGATATTGACGAATTATATATTTCTCAACCAGATAGTGGAGATCAGGCACTTGAAATTACAGAAACTATGGTGCGCTCAGGGGCTATGGATGTTGTGGTAGTTGACTCGGTAGCAGCACTCGTACCACGTCAAGAAATTGAAGGGGATATGGGAGATTCACATGTAGGTTTGCAGGCGCGTCTTATGTCTCAAGCGCTTAGAAAGTTAACACCGGTTATTAGTAAATCTAATTGCGTTGTTATCTTCATTAATCAATTACGTGAAAAAGTAGGCGTGATGTTTGGGAACCCAGAGACCACAACTGGAGGTAGAGCTTTGAAATTCTATGCTTCTGTACGCATGGATGTGCGTAGAATTGAGACGTTGAAGTTGAGTGGAGAGATGGTTGGAAATAGAACAAGAATTAAAATCGTAAAGAATAAGATTGCACCACCATTTAAGGAAGCAGAATTTGATATTATGTTCGGAAAAGGAATTTCAAGAGAAGGTGATGTGCTGGATTTGGCGACAGGACTCAATCTTGTAAGTAAGAGCGGAGCTTGGTATGCATATAATGGGGATAAAATAGGACAAGGGCGAGAAAACGCCAAGGTATATCTATCTGAACGTCCAGAATTAGTGGAAGAACTATCTGTTAAGATAAGGGCGCATTATGGACTAGGCAAACAAGTGGAAGAAAAGACAGAAGAGCCTAAGTCAAAGGATAAAAAGGCAGAAGATAAAAAGGCAGAAGATAAAAAAATCGAGGGTAAATAAATGATAGTCACTAGATTAGAAGAAGTGGCAAAAAATCGATATAAGGTGTATTTAGAAGAACAGTTCGCTTTTGTATTATACAAAGGCGAACTGAATCGCTATCATATCAAAGAGGGCGAAGAGATAGAAGAAGATATTGTAGGAAAGATAGAAAAAGAAGTTGTTTTAAAAAGAGCAAAAAAAAGAATACTATATATCTTGGAAAGAATGCCACGGACAGAAAAGCAATTACGTGACAAATTAAAGGAGAACTTTTATAGTACACACATCATTGATGAAGCGATAGAATATGCGAAAAGTTTTGGCTATATAGAAGACGAGCAATACGCTCATCGATTCATAGAAGATAAGAAGAAAAATAAGAGTCGGAAAGAGATTCGTTACCTTCTGTTACAAAAAGGAATCCAAAAAGAATTGTTGGATGATGTACTAGAAGCAGCGTATGGTATGTCAGATGACACAGTTGCTATTGAAAGTCTGGTGAGGAAAAAAGGATATGATATAGAGAATATCACAGAATTAGAGAAACGAAAAATTTATAGTTATTTAATGAGAAAAGGCTTTTCTTATAGAAATATTTGTCAAGTATTACGAGTTTCTGAGTGGAATGCTTGACATTATTGTGAAAACAGTATAAAATCTAACTGTTGTATTTTTACAATGAAAACTAAATAAGGAGGTGCTCCTGTGCTAGAAATCGTAATTGCTATCGTTGTTACACTAGTTGTAGCAATACCTATTACACGTATGCTAACTATCTCTGTTCTTAAGAAAGATGCTGATTCTAAGATTGGGAATGCGGATATACAAGCTAGACAACTAATAGATGATGCCGTTAAGACTGCTGAAGCAAAGAAAAAGGAAGCTCTCTTGGAAGTTAAAGAAGAGTCTATTAAGACGAAGAATGAGCTCGAAAAAGAAACAAAAGAAAGAAGAGCTGATTTACAACGCTTTGAAAAAAGAGTGTTATCCAAGGAAGAGGCTTTAGAAAAGAAAGCAGATGCAATTGAGCAAAAAGAAACAAGTTATTTGGCTAAAGAAGAGCGCCTTAAAAAGCGTGAAGATCAAGTCGAAGCACTAAACAAGGAACGAGTACAGGAACTAGAAAGAATTTCAGGACTTACCTCTGAGCAAGCAAAAGATTATCTGTTAAAAACTGTTGAAGATGATGTAAAACATGACACAGCAAAAATGGTGAAGGAATTGACGAACCATGCAAAAGAAGAAGCTGGTAAAAAAGCAAAGGAATTTGTGGTTACAGCTATCCAAAAATGTTCAGCTGATCATGTAGCGGAGACTACTATTTCGGTAGTACACCTTCCAAGTGATGAAATGAAAGGAAGAATCATAGGTCGTGAAGGACGTAATATACGTACTTTAGAGACATTGACTGGTGTGGAATTAATTATTGATGATACTCCAGAAGCAGTGGTTCTATCAGGATTTGATCCGATTAGAAGAGAAGTAGCAAGGATTGCATTGGAAAGATTGATCGTAGATGGTCGAATTCATCCAGCGAGAATTGAAGAAATGGTAGAGAAAGCACAACGCGACGTAGAAACTTTAATTCGTGAAGAAGGTGAAGCGGCAGCACTTGATGTTGGTGTTCACGGGATTCATCCAGAACTTATTCGTCTATTAGGACGTATGAGATTTAGAACGAGTTATGGACAAAATGCATTGAAGCACTCTATAGAGGTTGCACACTTGTCAGGCTTATTGGCTGCAGAAGTGGGACTAGATGTAAGAGTAGCTAAACGTGCAGGTCTTTTACATGATATAGGAAAATCAATCGACCATGATATGGAAGGTTCACATATTGAGATTGGTGTAGATCTATGTAAGAAGTATAAAGAGTCAGCAACCGTTATTAATGCAGTAGAATCTCATCATGGTGATGTAGAGCCAACTTCATTGATTTCGTGTATTGTTCAAGCGGCCGATACTATATCAGCAGCTCGTCCAGGTGCACGTAGAGAAACATTAGAAACATACACAAACAGATTAAAACAGTTAGAAGATATCACAAACCAATTCAAAGGTGTTGATAAATCTTTTGCAATTCAAGCAGGTAGAGAAGTTCGTATTATGGTAGTTCCAGAGCAAGTATCAGATGATGATATGGTATTGATGGCTAGAGATATTTCGAAACAAATTGAATTTGAATTAGAGTATCCAGGGCAAATCAAAGTAAATGTTATTCGTGAAAGTAGAGTGACAGATTACGCAAAATAATACATGTAATAATAAAACTCTTGTGTATACAAGGGTTTTATTTTTTTGCTGTTTCATATATAATAAAAGAAATATATGATAGAAGAACAATTTAATATTAGACTAGAGGAAAGAAGAGACATATGAAAAGAATAAAACGTGAATTGAAATATCAAGGTTCTGTTATTCCAGTGTATGCGGATACTATAGAATTTGAAGATGGAAAGCAAGTAGTGTGGGATTATATTGATCACTTGGGTGCAGCAGCAGTAGTTCCAGTATTAGATGACGGAAGAATCGTAGTGGTACGACAATACCGTAATGCGTTAGATAGAATTACGCTAGAATTACCAGCAGGAAAAAAAGATGTAAAAGATGAACTAGGATTGGAATGCGCGAGTCGTGAATTGGAGGAAGAGACAGGATATCGTAGTGATACAATGGAATGGCTCATCAATGTTAAGTCTTGGGTTGCTTTCACGAATGAATTAATAGAGGTTTTTGTGGCATTGAATCTTGAGAAGACACAACAAAATTTAGATGAAGATGAATATGTAGATGTGGAAGCGTACACTATAGAAGAATTGAAAAAGATGATTTTTGATGGAACCATAGAAGATGGCAAGACAATAGCTGGGATATTAGCATACGAAGCTAAATATTTGAAATAAATGAAGTATGAAATATAGAAGAACAACATATATTGGACTAATGTAATGTGGGAGGTGCCATGTGAAATTAGTCGAGCAACAAAAAGTGTTTTTCTTTATATTTTTTACAGGATTTATAGTGGGTATTCTGTATACAAATTTGATAGCAGTGGATTATTTAACAATGACAAGTGTATTTTGTGGGTATTATTTAAATGAATATATTAGCGCAAGGTGGACTTTCGCAGATTGTTTGTTACAAGTGGTTTATGTTAGAGTAATGCCATTGATAGGGATTCTTGTGATAGGATACTCAAAATTAAATCGTGTGGGTGTGATGCTGTTCTTGGCTTGGACAGGGTTTTTATGCGGGATTTACATGTCCATGGGAATTGCGCAATTAGGATTAAATGGAATAGTGTTCTGTTTGATTGGTATGTTCCCACAGATATTATTTTATATTCCTGCATATCTAATAGCAGTTATATTTTCGTATAAATATCCTATGAGTCAATGGAGTACTGCGAAAATCGGAGTCATAATCATGTGCATGATTTCAGGTATTATTTTAGAGTGTCAAGTGAATCCATATATTATGCGATGGTTTATAAAACTACTGTAAATGATAGGCATATTTTATGCATGAAGCGAAGGAACAAGATAAGAGCGAGATATAATTACGAGGGAGCAAGATGAGAAAAACAAGCAGAGAATACATAGAGTACTTAAAGAAAACCAAAGGGATATCAAAAAATACTGAAATCTCATATTTAGGCGATTTGGATAAAATGATAGAATATTTTAATATGTATCGTGTATTTGACTATGAGCGCATAAATGAAACAAATCTAAATTCCTACATCTTATCTTTGGAATTGAAGGGGAATTCAGGGGCTACAGTGACAAGGAACATCGCAGTAATGAAAGGTTATTTTGATTATCTTTTTAAAACACATCGCATTTCAGAGTGCATTACAGATAATGTTAAAAGACCTGTTTTTGAGGCGAATCCAGTTATAGCAACCACGAAAGAACAAGCAGAAAGAGTTTTGGAGCAAGTGCAAGGAAATGATGCGAAATCATTGCGAGATCATGCAATGTTACAATTGTTTTGTACAGTAGGGATTCAAGTGACAGAGTTGATTACATTACAATTAGATGATATTAACTTAGAAGTAGGATATATTCAAAGTAATACAAGGAATAAAAAGAAAACATACAGCTTACCTAGTGAGGTGTCAGAAATCATAGAAACATATTTGGTGAATGGTAGAACTCAACTTACTAAAGATGAGGAAAATACCACTCTGTTCACAAATATGCAAGGACAAGAAATGAGCCGTCAAGGGGTTTGGAAAATGGTGAAGTGTTACGCTAAAAATGCGGGGTTAGAAGAAATAAGCCCAGCTAAATTATGCAAAGCTTCTTGTAAATAAATAAACAACCACTAGTTATGAATATTTGACTTCCAAGAAGTGCCCATAAATAACCCGAAATGCCTACAATTGGAATGAGCGAATAGATGCAACCGATTCGAATTGCTAAACCAATAGCATTTAACGAAAAAGTAAAATGAGGTTTTCCTAGAGCTGTAATGATCGTTAATAAATTTGTATTCAGATATAGAAATGGACATAACCAAGCTAATACTTTTAAGTAGCTGCTTACTTCGCTATTATTAAAAAGGATTATCCCAATTAAATCAGAGAGTAAAAAGAAAGAAATTAAGCAAATCACTCCGAGTGTAATTCCATATTGCATGGTGCGGAGTACGACTTGTTGAATTTCTTTTTTATTATTTTGAGCCTGACTTTCTGCGATGGTAGGGAGTAGCATTGCTGATACAGAAGAGGTTAAAGCAGTTGGAAATAATAAGCAAGGTAATGCCATACCAATCAGAACACCATACGTACTTAGTGCTTCACTAGAAGAATATCCAAATACCTGTAGTTGGACAGGGATAGAGATTGCTTCAATACTTTGTAAAAGATTTAGAGTTACTCGATTAGCAGTCAAGGGCGCTGAGTTGGGAAGCAATTCTAAAAGATTTAGTTTGATTATATCGAATGAAAGGTCTGTTTGGAACAATTGATGCTTTTGACCTGCAACACAGCAGATAGTGAAAATAGTAGAAATAAACTCCCCGATTACCAATCCTATAACAGCAAGCGAAATATCACATGTTATGTTTTGGGATAAACAGAGGTGATAGAGTAAATAAATAGATAGAACTCGGCACGCTTGCTCAATCAGTTGGCTAATAGATGGGATTAGTGTTTGTTTTAGTCCTAAATAATAGCCAACAATACAGCTGTGAATTGAAGCAAATGGAAAAGAATAAGATAAGATTATTAGTAATGGATATGTCCGCTCATCTTTCAGAAAATATGTACTGATGGGTAAAGCGTATCGCTGAAGTAAGATAGTGCAAATAATACTTAGAGAAATAGAAAAAAACATGCTGGACAAAGCAAAACGCTTTGCTTCGTTAACTCTGCCTAAAGAGATTTTTGCAGATACAATTCTAGAAATAGATGTTTCTATGCCGGCGGTAGATAAAGCGAAACAAAGTGCAAAAATTGGAAAAATTAGTTGATAGAGACCAAGTCCTTCTGCTCCAAAGATTTGGCTGAGAAAAATGCGAGATAAGAAACCGATGCAGCGGCTGATGATACCTGTGGCTGTTAATATAAATGCGCCTTTAATGAATGTACGTTTTCTAGACATGTGGTGATACTCCTATGGATGAAATTATTATCAATATATTCAAGAAGTATACTTGACAGAACCAGAAGTCAGTGCTATTCTGAGATTAATCCTAGTGAAATGATAGGGAATGAAACAGTAGGGTATAAAACAGTAGGATATAAGATACGAAACAGTAGGATGCAAATAGCAGGATTAAGAGGGTGAGATTTATGAAAATGTCTACAAAGGGTAGATATGGATTACGTGCATTAATAGATTTGGCACAATATAGTGAAATTGAACCTGTGTCAATTACTAGTATTGCAGCGAGGCAAGGAATTTCAGAACGATACTTGGAACAATTAATGTCTAAGTTAAAAAAAGCAGAGCTGATTAAAAGTATACGAGGAGCAGGTGGTGGATACACGCTGGCGAGGTCGATTGAATCGATTACAGTTGGTGAGGTGTTGCGTGCATTAGAAGGAAATATTGAGCCGGTAGAATGCTCTGGGATACAAGAAACAGGTTGTGATTCCTCATCGTGTTGTGTTTCGAAAATGGTGTGGCAAAAAATTAACGATAGTGTGAATCAAGCAGTTGATGGTATTATGCTAGTTGATCTAGTGAATGAAAGTAAAAAAATGTTAGAAAATAATAATATAGAACATATAAAATGCCAGTAGGAGAAAAAGGAATGAAAAAATTAATTTATTTAGATAATGCAGCGACGACACAGACGGCACCAGAAGTAGTAGAAGCGATGCTTCCATATTTTACAGAGCACTATGGAAATCCTTCAAGTGTGTATGGGTTTGCTGCGAAGAACAAAGAAGTGATTACAACTTACCGTGAGATGATTAGCGATGCGTTGGGAGCTAAACATAATGAAATTTACTTTACAGCAGGTGGAACGGAAGCGGATAACTGGGCATTAAAAGCAACAGCGGAAGCATATGGTAGCAAAGGGAATCACATTATTACTACAAAGATAGAGCATCATGCAATACTTCATACAGGGGAATACTTAGAACAACGCGGATTCGAAGTGACTTATTTGGATGTTGATAGTGATGGAAAGATTAGTTTGGATGAATTAGAAGCTTCTATTAAACCAACAACTATTTTGATTTCAGTGATGTTTGCGAATAATGAGATTGGTACGATTCAACCAATCAAAGAGATTGGTGAGATTGCACATAAACACGGCGTGCTATTCCATACAGATGCAGTACAAGCATTTGGACAAGTATCTATCAATGTAGATGAATGTCATATTGATATGCTAAGTGCTAGTGCACATAAATTAAATGGACCAAAGGGAGTTGGATTCCTATATATCAGAAAAGGCGTGAAATCACGTTCGTTTATCCATGGTGGAGCACAAGAGCGTAAGCGTCGTGCAGGAACAGAGAACGTTCCAGGAATCGTGGGATTTGGAGTAGCTGTAAAGCGAGCTATGGACACGATGGAAGAAAGAACAACAAAAGAACGAAAATTAAGAGATTATTTAATAGGACGTATTTTAGAAGAAGTGCCATATGTGCATTTGAATGGTCATATGGAAGATAGACTACCAAATAATACAAATATTAGCTTTTATTTTATAGAAGGTGAATCGTTATTAATTAGCTTGGATTTTGCTGGCATTTGTGCGTCTAGTGGTTCGGCATGTACATCTGGGTCATTAGATCCTTCACATGTTTTATTAGCAATAGGATTGCCACACGAGAAAGCACATGGCTCATTACGCTTAACACTAAGCGAACAAACAACAATAGAAGAATTAGACTACACAGTAGAAGAAATAAAGAAAGTAGTGGCGAATTTAAGAAGTATGTCACCGCTGTATGAAGATTTTATAAAAAAACATAGTAAATAATTTAGCGAATAACTAGTATAAGTAATGGAGGAAAGTATAATGTATACAGAGAAGGTAATGGACCATTTTCAAAATCCTAGAAATGTAGGAGAAATGGATGCGGCAAGTGGAGTAGGAACAGTAGGAAATGCAAAATGCGGAGATATTATGCGTATTTATTTAGATATAGATGAAAATCAAGTGATTCAAGATTGTAAATTCAAAACATTCGGTTGCGGAGCGGCGGTTGCTACAAGTAGCATGGCTACAGAATTAGTAAAAGGCAAGACGATTTATGAAGCGATGAAAATTACAAATAAAGCCGTGATGGAAGCGTTAGATGGACTACCACCAGTAAAAGTACACTGTTCACTCTTAGCTGAAGAAGCAATCCATGCAGCATTATGGGATTACGCAGAAAAACATGGACTAGAAATAGATGGGTTAGAGAAGCCAAAGAATGATATTCATGAAGATGAAGAGGAAGAAGACGAAGAATATTAAGAGGATATAAAATGAGTAAAGGAAAAGTAGTAGTAGGAATGTCGGGCGGAGTAGATTCATCAGTGGCAGCACATTTACTAAAAGAACAAGGGTATGAAGTGGTCGGTGTTACGATGCAGATATGGCAGGATGAAGAGCGAGAAGTACAGGAAGAGCAAGGTGGTTGCTGTGGACTTAGTGCAGTAGATGATGCAAGGCGCGTTGCGAATGATTTAGAAATTCCTTACTATGTCATGAATTTTAAAAATGAATTCAAAGAAAATGTCATTGATTATTTTATAGATGAATATAAGAATGGACGCACACCGAATCCTTGCATTGCTTGCAATCGTTATGTGAAATGGGAATCGCTTTTGACAAGAAGCTTAGGGATTGGTGCAGATTATATTGCCACCGGACATTATGCTCAGATAGAGCAGTTGCCGAATGGTCGTTATGCGATTAAGAATTCTGCTACACCGATGAAAGATCAGACTTATGCGTTATATAATTTAACGCAAGAGCAATTACAAAAAACTATTATGCCGGTTGGACAGTATACCAAAGAAGAAATTCGAGAAATTGCAGAGAGTATACATTTACAAGTGGCGAACAAACCGGATAGTCAAGATATTTGTTTTGTACCAGATGGGGATTACGCTGCATTTATAGAAGAGAATGTTGAAGAAGTAATGCCAGAAGGAAATTTTGTGACATCATCAGGTGAAATTGTAGGAAGGCACAAAGGAATTACACATTATACAGTAGGTCAGAGAAGAGGACTTGGGTTATCACTAGGATATCCTACATTTGTATTAGAGATTCGACCAGATACGCATGAAATTGTAATTGGACCGATGGAAGAGTCGATGACATGTGTTGTGAGAGCAAACTGTCTTAATTTTATGTCGGTTGATGATATAAAAGAACCGATTCGGGTATGGACAAAGATACGATATAACCATAAAGGCGCATGGTGCGTAGTTGAACGTACGAATGACGATGAGGTGATTTGTACCTTTGAAGAAGCACAGAGAGCAGTTACCCCAGGTCAAGCAATTGTGTTTTATGATGGACCATATGTACTTGGTGGAGGCACAATTATATAGAAATTTAAGGACACTATTTTCAAAAAGAAGATAGTGTTTTTTTTGACCTTTTACCCAACTTTTACACGTGGGGATAAACTTTACAAAAGTTCGAAAAACTTTACGTGAAGTTCAAATAGTGCTTACGGTAATCTGGTAGTTGGAATAACAGAACGATGATAAACTTCGAAATGTAAACAAAATAGCAGGAGGAGTTAGAAAATGAAGGTAAAGAAATTAAGCATGTTATTCATGCTAGTAGGAGCTACATTAGCTATTTCAGGATGTGGAAGTAAAGAAGTAGAGGTGGTAGATTATAACAGCATGTCACTTGATGAAATTATTGAAGGTGCACAGGAAGAAGGACAAGTAAATTCAGTTGCAATGCCTGACACATGGGCGAACTGGGAAGATACATGGAATGAATTAGAAGAAATATATGGAGTTGTACAAACAGACTTAGACATGAGTTCTTCAGAAGAAATTGCATTATTTAAAGAAGAGGGTACAGATGGGACAAAAGACATTGGAGATGTAGGACAACAATGGGGACCTGTAGCGGAAGAAGAAGGAGTAACATTACAATACAAAACTTCTTACTGGGATGAAATTCCAGACTGGGCGAAAGATGAAGATGGAGACTGGATGGTATGTTATGTAGGAACCATTGCAATCATTACAAATGATGCCTTAGTAGAGAATGCACCAACAAGCTTTGCTGACATCTTAGCAGGCGATTATAAAGTAACAGTTGGTGATGTATCATCAGCAAGTCAAGCACAACATACTATTTTAGCGACAGCTTATGCGATGGGTGGAGACATGGATAACCTAGAACCAGCATACGAATTTTGGACAACATTAGCAGAGCAAGGTCGTATTGATACAGGAGAAGCAAATACTGCAAGACTTGAGTCGGGAGAAATTGCGGTAGGACTTTACTGGGATTACAATGCATTGAATTACAGAGACAATGCAGTGGCAAATAATCCAGATGCTTCATTTACAGTATGTATTCCATCGGATGGTAGTGTACAGAGCGGATATGCTTCTATTATTAACATCAATGCACCAAATCCATATGCAGCTTGTCTTGCTAGAGAATATATTTTAAGTGATGAAGGTCAAATTAACTTAGCGATTGGATATGCAACACCAATTCGTGATGTTGAGATTCCAGCAGAAGTAGAAGCGACAAGAATCAGCAGTGATCAATATGAAGGTGCTATAGCAATCGAGGATTTTGATAAATGGACAGAAACATGTCAAGAATTGATTACATACTGGGAAGAAAACATCATTCCTATGATTGGATAATTAGAAATTAGACGACTTATAAGAGAAGGAAAAGGACAGATGTAGCATATACATCTGTCCTATTGGTATAAATATGAAAAAAATAAATAAGAATTATTTGGCGTTAGCACCGTTTTTGCTTGCGGTGATAGCCTATGAACTTTTGCCACTTATGGAATTGTTTATCAACAGTATAAAAGTGGACGGGGAACTTGGTCTTGGAAATTATATAAGAATTGCTACGACGCCACTCTATCAAATGTCAGTGTGGAATAGTGTGAGAATTAGTTTGATTGCATCATGTATTGGGATTATTATAGCGTTTTTCGTAGCAAAGGCTTATTACGAAGTGGGAGGAAATTGGAGAAGAATCATGACAATGATTTTGAATATGACATCTAACTTTACGGGGTTACCACTTACTTTTGCATTTATGATACTAATGGGAAACACTGGGGTGTTGACTTTGCTTGGTCAACAATACGGAATTCCATTCTTAAAAGATTTTGATTTGTATACAGGAAATGGGTTGACGATAATCTTTGTTTATTTCCAGGTTCCATTAGCGACTTTATTATTAATGCCTACATTTTTAACTTTGAAAAAGGAGTGGAAGGAAGCAGCAGCATTGATGCAAGCTAGTGGGATATCGTACTGGTGGCATGTGGCAATTCCGAATCTGTTACCGGGAATCCTTGGAACAGTGAGCGTATTATTCGCAAATTCCCTAGCTGCTTATGCAACGGCATATGCACTGGTTCAGAATAACTATGCACTGTTAGCATTACAAATTTCTTCGAAATTTAAAGGAGATGTATCGATTGATAAAGAATTAGGTGGTGCGCTAGCAATGGTACTTATTTTGCTTATGGTACTAGCGACCTTATTCAATAATCAGATGACGAAAAAATATGCAAAAGGAAGGGAGTTAATCTAATATGCAAAAGAATAATTTGGGATCGAAGATTTTTCTGACACTTGTTTCAATCTATTTACTTGTTCCATTTATAGTGACACTTATTTACTCCCTTTCCACAGAGTGGACGAGTATTGTGCCAACAGGATTCACGTTGAAAAATTATGTGGAGCTATTCCAAGATGCTGACTTCTGGTTGAGCACAGGTAGGACGCTGCTTATCTGCGTGGTCTCTGTAACAATTACAATTGTATTATTATTATTGGCAATGTATGTGGTGTTAGTTGAAATACCACAATTTGGGAAGTATATGCAGATTGTGTGTATGATTCCGTATGCTCTCCAAGGCGTAATTTTATCTATCAGCATCATTTCCTTGTATTCAGGGACAGGAACGATTCTATCTAATCGTATGTTTATGTTATTTGGTGCATATACCATTCTGGTGCTTCCGTATATATACCAAGGGATACGTAATAATATGAATGCCCTCAATGCAAATATTTTGTTGCAGGCAGCACAAATGTTAGGATGTGGAAAATTCATGGCTTATGTTAGAATTGTGATTCCCAATATCCTATCAGGAATTATAGTATCATCACTGCTAGCAGTAAGTATAATATTTGGGGATTTTGTATTAGCAAATAATATCGCTGGAAATAATTATAAGAATATTCAGGTATATTTATACCAAATGATGACAAAATCAAGTGGGATGTCAAGTGCAGTTGTAGTACTGATTTTCTGCGTCGTATTCATGATTTCTGGCACGGTGATACATTTAGAATCGAAGAGCAAAAAAGGAGAAAAGTAAAATGAGTTACATTAAATTTGAAAATATAGTAAAAGATTATGGTCAAAATACAGTTCTACGAGGAATTAATCTAGAAGTAGAAAAAGGGCAATTGGTAACATTGTTAGGCCCTTCCGGATGTGGAAAAAGTACATTATTACGTTGTTTAGCAGGATTAGAGCAAGTGACAAGTGGAAAAATCTATCTGGATGGCGGAGATATTACTGAACAAGCACCACAGAAGAGAAATGTGGGAATGGTATTCCAGCAATATAGCCTATTTCCCAATATGACGGTAGAACAAAATATAGGATTTGGATTAAAGATGCAGAAAGTACCTAGTGACATCGTAGCAGACAAAGTAAGAGAGGCAATTAAATTAGTTGAGCTAGAAGGGAAAGAAAAGTCCTACCCAGCGAATTTGTCAGGCGGACAGCAGCAGAGAGTGGCACTTGCAAGAAGTATTGTTATGGAACCAAAAGTGTTGTTACTAGATGAACCATTGAGCGCAATTGATGCAAAATTAAGAAAATCATTGCAGTCACGCATTCGAGAAATTCATGAAGAGCTTGGCTTAACGACCATCTTTGTAACACACGATCAAGATGAAGCGATGGTCATGTCTGATGTGATTCAGTTATTTAACCAAGGCGAGATAGAACAATCAGGAAATCCCGTATCCATGTATACAGCTCCGCAGTCTAGATTTGCAGCTAGTTTTATAGGAAGTTACAATATCATTAATGGTAGTGAGTTCAAGAAATTAGTACATGCAATTGTTCCAGCAGGTTGTGATGTAGCAATTCGACCAGAAACAATCAGTATCACAAGAGAACGAGTAGAAGAAAACGATTGCTATCAATTAAAAGGGAAAATTATTTCGAATGTACCACGAGGGAATGTACTGCGTTATCAAGTAGAGGTGGAAGATGTAGCGTTAAATGTCGATGTATTATTCCGTAGTTTTACACTGTTTGAAGCTGGAGAAGAAGTTTGCGTTCGAATTCCAAAAAAAGATTGCTTGACACTTAGATAAAGGTATCGATAAATGCGTAGATAGAGATAGAGATAGAGATAGGAGAATTATTATATGGAGAATCAAAAAGCATTTCCTGATAACGGTAACTGGTACAAAGGGAATTTACATAGTCATTCAACGAATTCGGATGGATGCTTAACACCAGAAGAAAGTGTGGCTTTATTTAAAGAAAATGGATATCATTTTCTATGCCTTAGCGAACATGACCTATATACAAATTTGACAGAAGAATTAAGTGGAGAATCATTTCTTTTAATTCCAGGGGTGGAAGCCTCTGCAGTATTATATGAAGAAGAGAGTGCGAATCGCATCAAATTACATCATATCCATGGAATATTAGGGACACGAGAAATGCAAGAACAAGCCCAAGAACTTTTTAGAGAGAAAATCGAACCATTTGTCCAAAGAAAGTATTACGGAGAATGGAATGGGCAAGAAGCAGCCCAAGAATTGGTAGATACATTAACAAAAAAAGGGTGTTTTACTATATATAATCATCCAATTTGGTCCAAAGTCGACGGAGAAGATTTCTTGAACACAGAAGGCTTGATAGGGATGGAAATTTTTAATTATAATACAGTAAATGAAAGTGGTACTGGATACGATGTAACTTATTGGGATGCACTGTTACGAAAAGGGAAAAGGGTGTATGGATTTGCGTCAGATGATAATCATAATGAAGGATTTTTTGATGACGCGTGTGGTGGTTATATTGTAGTGAAAGCGAAATCGTTAACACATGATGATATTATCACGGCAATCATGAAGGGTGATTTCTATTCGTCAGCAGGTCCAGAAATCTACGATTGGGGAATACAAGATAATAGGGTGTATGTGAAATGTAGTCCTGTTAATCGTGTGAATTTTATTGCAGGAAATTATGTGAATGCGGGAACGACAGTTCTTTGTGATACCATAGAAGAAACTATGGAGGAAGCAAGTTTTGTTTTAAAAGGGGATGAAAGTTACATACGAATTGAGTGCATAGATAAAAATGGAAAAACGGCATGGAGTAACCCGATTTTCTTGAAATAGTTTACGCTCTGTGAACAGTGTGATATGATAAAGCACAACAATACGAATCAGTGTTGATTGTGTTTTATTAAATTTAGAAAGAAATGAGGATGACTATGACTATGAGGTCAGATTTTCATATGCATACGGGGTTTTCATCTGATACAGATGTGAAACCAGAAGATATGGTAACAGGTGCAATTGCAAAAGGATTACAGTGTATTTGCATTACGGATCACTATGACAAAGACTATTGTGACGGAGATGAGTTATTTATTTTTGAGCCAGAAGATTATATAAAGTATATGATGGGATTGCAGAATAAATACAAAGAAGAAATTGATATTCGAATAGGGGTAGAAATAGGATTGCAAAAGCATTTGAAGGGATTCTACCATACATTTACCAAAGCTTATCCATTTGACTTTGTGATAGGTTCGGCGCATTTGTTAAAAGGGGCAGACCCATACAACCGCGAGGTGTTTCAAGGCGTAGATGATAGGCAGAGCTACCGCGAGGCATTTGAAGAAATGCTAGAGTTAGTGAATGCGATAGATGATTTTGATGTGCTAGGTCATTTAGATTATGTGGTTCGCTATGGGAATGAGCAAGCAACCCATTATTCTTATAAAGCATATGCCGAAATTATTGATGAAATATTGAAAACAATTATCAATAAGGGGAAAGGAATAGAGCTCAATACTGCTGGCTATAAATACGGGCTTGGATTCGCACATCCGCATCCAGAGGTTCTAGCAAGATACAAAGAATTAGGTGGAGAAATTATCACGATTGGTTCCGATGGACACATGCCAGAGCACATAGCGTATGAATTTGGTCTAGTAAATGAGCTTTTGAAACAAAGTGGGTTTAAATATTACACAGAATTCAAGGAAAGAAAGCCAATTTTTTGTAAACTATTATAAAAATTACATTAAAGCTTGAATTATTGTTTCAAGTTTAGTACAATAAATGAGGATTGATTTATCTTTAACAATAGTGTTGAAGATACTCAAATAAAAAGTAAATTATATTAACTTTAGGAGGAATTTATCATGGCAGTAAAAGTAGCAATTAATGGTTTTGGACGTATTGGACGTTTAGCATTCAGACAAATGTTTGGAGCAGAGGGATACGAAGTAGTAGCAATCAACGATTTAACAAACCCTAAAATGTTAGCACACTTATTAAAATATGATTCAGCTCAAGGAAGATATGCTCTAGCTGATAAAGTAGAAGCGAAAGAAGCTTCAATCGTAGTAGACGGAAAAGAAATTCAAATCTACGCACAAAGAAACCCAGCTGATCTTCCATGGGGAGAATTAGACGTAGACGTAGTATTAGAGTGTACAGGATTTTTCACATCTAAAGCTAAATCACAAGCACATATCGATGCAGGTGCTAAAAAAGTTGTTATCTCAGCTCCAGCTGGAAACGACCTTCCAACAGTAGTATTTAACGTAAACCACGATGTATTAACAGCAGATGACACAATCATCTCAGCTGCTTCTTGTACAACTAACTGTTTAGCTCCAATGGCTAAAGCTTTAACAGACTTAGCTGAAATCGAAAGCGGAATCATGGCTACAATCCATGCTTACACAGGAGACCAAATGACATTAGATGGTCCTCACCCAGGTGGAGACTTAAGAAGAGCTAGAGCAGCAGCTTGCTCAATCGTACCTAACTCAACAGGTGCAGCTAAAGCTATCGGATTAGTAATTCCTTCATTAAACGGAAAATTAATCGGTGCAGCTCAACGTGTTCCAACTCCAACAGGATCTACAACATTATTAACAGCAGTTGTTGATGGTGAAGTAACAGTTGAATCTGTAAATGCAGCTATGAAAGCAGCAGCTACAGAGTCTTTCGGATACACAGAAGAAGAATTAGTTTCTAGCGATATCGTTGGAATCACATATGGTTCATTATTCGATGCAACACAAACAATGGTTACACCAATCTCTAACGGAAAATCACATGTACAAGTTGTTTCTTGGTATGATAATGAAAACTCTTATACAAGCCAAATGGTTAGAACAATCAAATACTTTGCTGAATTAGCATAATTTGAATAATAGTTCAGCCATGCGATATTAATTTGATAGTTAAATTATGATCCATAGGGGTCCGGTCAACCTGGCCGGGCCCTTTATTAATATAATAGAAACTATTTAGAGAAAATTCTGTTATATAAAATCATTATAAATTAAAGAAAGAGGTTAGTAATATGCTTAATAAAAAATCAGTAGATGATATTAGTGTAAAAGGTAAAAAAGTATTAGTGAGATGTGACTTCAACGTTCCATTAATTGAAGGGAAAATTACAGATGAGAACCGTCTTGTAGCAGCACTTCCAACAATCAAAAAATTAATTGCAGATGGTGGAAAAGTGATTCTTTGCTCACATTTAGGAAAACCAAAAGGAGAAGCAGTTCCATCATTATCTTTAGCACCAGTAGCTGTAAGATTAGCTGAATTATTAGGACAAGAAGTGAAATTCGCAGCAGATGCAGAAGTTGTTGGAGTGAATGCAAAAGCAGCAGTTGAAGCTATGGCTGACGGAGAAGTTGTAATTCTTGAAAACACTCGTTATAGAGCAGAAGAAACGAAAAACGGGGAAGCATTTAGCAAAGATTTAGCTTCTTTAGCAGATGTATTCGTAAATGATGCTTTCGGAACAGCTCACAGAGCACATTGCTCAAATGTAGGTGTTACAGAATTCGTTGACGAAGCTTGTGTTGGATATTTAATGCAAAAAGAAATTGATTACCTAGGAAATGCTGTAAATACACCAGTTAGACCTTTTGTTGCGATTCTTGGTGGATCAAAAGTTTCTAGTAAAATCTCTGTAATCGAAAACTTAATTGAAAAAGTTGACACAATCATCGTTGGTGGTGGTATGATGTTCACATTTGCAAAAGCATTAGGTGGAAACATTGGTAACTCTTTATTAGAAGAAGATTATTGTGAATATGCATTAAACATGATTAAAAAAGCAGATGAAAAAGGAGTGAAATTCCTATTGCCAGTAGACTGTATTGCAGCAGATGCATTTTCTAATGATGCTAAGACAGAAATCGTAGCACCAGGAGAAGTTCCAGAAGGATGGTTGGGATTAGATATCGGACCTAAATCGGAAGCGTTATTTGCAGAAGCAGTAGCAGATGCTAAGACAGTTGTATGGAATGGACCAATGGGATGCTTCGAAATGTCGAACTTCGCATCAGGAACAAAAGCAGTAGCTCAAGCATTAGCTGATACAGATGCAACAACAATCATCGGTGGTGGAGATTCTGCAGCAGCAGTTAACCAAATGGGATTCGGTGACAAGATGTCACACATCTCTACAGGTGGTGGAGCATCACTTGAGTTCCTAGAAGGAAAAGAATTACCAGGTGTTGCAGCAGCGAATAACAAGTAAATAGATTAGGTTCGGTAGTTTCGAACCTTAGCGGCTTACTTGGTTCGACGACCTTAGCGAGGTATAGCACGAGCTTAGTGAGTCGAACATACCCGTTGAACCTTAGCGAGGTACTTTACGAATTTAGTTTAATAAATAAGTACGAACTTCTGAAGAAGCGTCTCCTCTAAAACATTGAGATATGGTATATGATTAAGCGTGTTATGTAAGGGATTATTTATATTAGATTAAGGAGATTTGCAATAATGAAAAATATGTTGATGGGTATATTTCTTCTAATTTTAAGTATTTGGTTTTATATTTTTGGAGTCGTAGATGATGTGCCTCCATTTAATATTTTAGGTGTATTTTTACCAATTCTTGCAATAATTATTTTCCTTTTTGGCTTTTTTGATAAAGGCGATAAGAAATGATTTTGCAAATTAAACAATTACTAAATTAATTGAGAAAAACAGATGCAAGAAATTTATATATTTGATGGAGGACTATAGAATGAGTGGACATAATATTTATGCTTTTGGGTTTAATGAAATGTATAATCTATATTCTGCAAAGGTAGAGAGAAAAGGACGAGTGTCAACTGAACTAGATGAACTTGCAAAAGGAAAATCCATTGATAAGATATTGAGAACATAGCATTGCAAATATGGATATTATGAGCATAATCTTACTACAATCAATTGAAGAGAGGATAGTTATGAGCACAACATTATATCACGGAAGAACAGAAATAGTAGAATTTCCTGATATTAGAATAGCAAAGTTTAATAAAGATTTTTACTTTGGTTTCTACTGTACTAAGCTAGAGAGTCAAGCGAAACGTTGGGCTGTTCGTTATAGTGGGGCAGGAATTGTTAATCAATATAAATATATCCCCAATGAAAATTTGAAAGTATTATACTTTCCTACGATGACAGAAGAGTGGTTGGATTTTATTGTCTCTTGTAGACAAGGTATTGCACATGAATATGATATTGTAGAAGGACCAATGGCTAATGATACAATTTTTAATTATATTCAAAATTTTGTTGATGGCAAGATTA
Organism: Eubacteriales bacterium; assembly: GCA_044425815.1. Lineage (GTDB taxonomy): Bacteria > Bacillota > Clostridia > Lachnospirales > Lachnospiraceae > CAUPWF01. The sequence goes on along the minus strand of JAWXVA010000007.1, from coordinate 99 downwards.
CTAGAGCAGCTTTTTGGGAGTTGGCAAAGTTTAAGAAACCAACACATCAGATTAGTTTTCATACGGTAAGAGCGCTTGCAACCTTAGAGTTTATAGGAG
>JAWXVA010000074.1:0-11622 GCA_044425815.1 Eubacteriales bacterium | reverse complement strand
TGCAAAATAGATTTTGACAGAATTTATGACATGAAGTACACTAAGGGAAACAAATCTAAGGAATCTTTTATATCTAGGATCACTTTACTCTTTCCCAACTGACAATAAGTTTACTCTATCGATCCTGTAAATGAAGATTGCATTTATTAATTGTATAATTTATAATTAAACAATAAATCAAATGATTTCAAATAGGTAGGTGGGGATTTATGATTCTGGAAAAAGATGGATTGTCCTTGGAGTTGTTACGTGAATTGTCATATCAAACATCACTAGATGTATCACTGAAGAAAAATTTACATTATTTTGAACATAAAATGCTAATGTCCGATATTGAAAAATATATTAAATATTTAGATAATGCAGAATTGCTACAACAAATTAAGATGGACTATAGGATTAAAAGTATGCAATCTGTAGAATATAAATATAAACGTTACTATCCAGAACATCAAACAAGAAAAGTTTTCAATGATATTTTGGGGTTTCGTGGGTTATGCGATAATTATACTGAAGTTCTTGCATTAGAAAAAAATGAGAATATTAGAATTGCTGACATGACACAAGGAAAAGCAAATGATGATGGATATAGGGGTGTACATGTGTATTTTCAAGTAGACAATTCATATTATCCAATAGAAATTCAATACGTTTTATGATAGGCAATTAAATAATTGGTTGCATAAGTATATTTATAAGAAAAAAGATTATAATTCTGAACTTGGTAAAGCTATGCGTCAAAATTATGAAAGTGGAAATATTAAGACGGAAGCAGAATTTATGGAGGTATTAAATCATGTGTTATCTAATAGCTAAGAAATTTGAAGAGACTGGTTGCATTGCTTTAAAAGCAGAACATGGAAAAACTTTGGCAAATTTTAAAGCGAAATTATATAAAGTTTCTAACAAAGAGGTAGTGCAATTGGTAACAATTAGTAGACCGTCAGCATATGGAGAATATGAACCATATGTATTTATAGATACAGAAGAAGCTTTTGAACAAAAAGTAATGAGTATGTAAATGTACAGCCTACAAAGAATAATCGTAGGCTGTATTTTTTATTTATAATTCGGTCTTGACAAAACACACCCTAATGGAACAGTTCCTGTGGAACGTAGAGAATTTAAAATGAACTGAAAGGAATAAAACTATGGAAATTTCTATTATGTTATCAGAAGATGAAGAACATTTAATTAAATTTTATGCGAAATTAAATTCGATATCAATTGAGGAAGCATTTAAACGTGCTCTTTTTGAAAAAATAGAAGAAGAGTATGATATCGTAGTTGCTGATACTTCCTATAAGCAATATTTATCTAGCGGGTGTCAAAGTGGACCTGTAGACGAATTATGGAAGGAATTAGACTTATAATTATTTCACGGCGTTAGCGGGAATGAGATGGATAACAATCATTCCCTGCAGGCTGTTTTTGAGCTAGTTTTCTCTGCTAACGAATATAAGGATGAAGTGTTACAGTATTTCATGAAATATGTTATACTTACAATGTCTGTAGTGTTATAATGACAGAAGAAATAATGACAACAGACTCAGTTGAGTAGAAATCGGGGTGAAATGTATGGTGTATTTATTTTTAGTACATAATTTTGAATTAGTAGAAGCTTTAGCGACTGTAGATGTGCTTAGAAGAGCCAAAATAGATGTGACTACAGTTTCGATTACAGATGAGCATGAAGTGCAGAGTTCTGTGAATGTGACTGTTCAGGCGGATAAATTATTTAGTGAATGCATCTTTGATGATGCAGAGGCAGTGATATTACCAGGCGGACCTGGAACTTTTGGCATATTAGAATGTCAGCTACTTTGCGATTTGGTAGTGCAGAAATATAATGAGAAAGTACTTGTATGTGCAATCTGTGCAGCACCAGCACTTCTTTATAAATTAGGAATTAAAGTGGATACAACAGTATTTCCATCAATGAAAGAGGAAGTAGCACAATATGTGGGTGGTAAAGTTGTACAAGATGGACATGTTATCACAGGGGAAGCTATGGGAGCAAGCCTTGATTTTGGTTTGGCTATTATTAGCTACTTAAGATCACAGGAGTTAGCAGATCAGATTTCGACTACAATTGTAAAATAGGTGATTAGGTAGCAATTATATGGTTAAGATACTTAATATAAGAAAGCAATGAAATTAGACAGAATAGGAGCAAGGATGAATTTAGAAAATTTAACACAATATGAATTAGTAGAAAAGAAAGAAATTCAAGATATTAAATCAACAGGATATTTCCTGAAACATAAGAAAAGTGGTGCGAGAGTAATGCTTATGGAGAATGATGACAATAACAAGGTATTCTCGATTGCATTTCGTACTCCACCAGAAGATAGCACGGGATTACCACACATACTAGAGCACTCGGTATTGTGTGGCTCAAAGAATTTCCCAGTAAAAGATCCATTTGTAGAATTGGTGAAAGGTTCACTGAATACATTTTTAAATGCGATGACATACCCAGATAAGACAGTGTATCCAGTTGCTAGTTGTAATGATAAAGATTTTCAAAATTTAATGCATGTATATATGGATGCTGTATTGTACCCGAATATTTACACACAAGAGGAGATATTCCGCCAAGAAGGATGGAGTTATAACCTAGAGAATGCAGACGATGAATTGACCTATAATGGAGTTGTGTATAATGAAATGAAAGGTGCATTTTCATCACCAGAGGGTGTGATAGATCGCGTGATTTTGAACTCCTTATTTCCAGATACGTCTTATGCAAATGAATCGGGCGGAGATCCAGATGTGATTCCAGAGTTGACCTATGAACAATTTCTAGATTTCCATAGTAATTATTACCATCCATCTAACAGCTATATTTATCTTTATGGTGATATGGATATGGAAGAAAAATTACGTTGGCTAGATGAGGAATATCTAAGTGAATTTGAAGGTAAATTCGTAGATTCAGAGATTAAAGAACAAGCACCGTTTTCAGAGATGATCGAAGTGGTGAAAGAATATTCAATTACAACGAATGAGCCAGAGGAAGATAACACATACCTTTCTTGGAATAAGGTTATAGGAAGTATCTTGGATAAAGAAACAGCGATGGCATTCCAGATATTAGATTATGCGTTATTATCAGCGCCAGGAGCACCATTGAAAGAAGCATTGATTAAAGCTCAGATTGGAAAAGATATTTTAGGCTCTTATGATGATGGTATCTACCAACCAATGTTCTCAGTAGTAGCGAAGAATGCAAACGAAGAACAAAAGGGGGCATTTATTGCAGTTATTGAAGATACACTTCGTTCCATTGTTGCAAAAGGCATTGATACAAAAGCAATAGAAGCAGGTATCAATTATAATGATTTCCATTTTAGAGAAGCTGATTATGGTAGATATCCAAGAGGTTTGATGTATGGATTAGATGCATTAGAGAGCTGGATATACGATGAGAATGAGCCATTTATGTATGTGGAATTACTAGAGATGTACGATAAATTAAGAACGTATATCGGCACAGATTATTATGAGCAATTGATTCAAAAATATTTATTAGATAATACACACGGTTCTATCGTGATTGTGAAGCCAGAAAAAGGGCGTACAGCGCGCATGGATCAAGAACTACGTGATGAATTAGCAGCATATAAGTCAACTCTATCACAAGAAGAGATTCAAGCATTGGTAGAGGGGACGCATCATTTGGGTGAATATCAAGATGAACCATCTAGAGAAGAAGATTTGCAGAAGATACCAGTATTGAAACGCAGTGATATTAATCCAGAGATTACACCTTTTTATAATGAAGAGGTGATGGTGAATGGAACGAAGATGGTTTATCATGAGGTGGATACGAATGGAATCGGTTATTTAGACTTTATATTTGACGTATCAAAAGTTCCGACAGAATTAGTGCCATATCTGGGGGTTTTACAAGCAGCGCTCGGCATGATGGATACGAAGCATTATGGATATGGTGAATTGTTCAATGAAATTAATCTTCATACTGGTGGCGTTATGGGTTCTATGGAAGTGTATCCAGATGTGCGCAAGGTACAACAAAAACAATACAAGGCTACGATGGAGATTAAGACAAAAGCTTTATATCATAAATTACCAATCGCAGTGGAGCTCATGCAAGAGATGATGCTTTATACGAAGTTTGAAGATGGAGAACGTCTAGCGGAGATTCTTGATATGTTGAAATCAAGATTACAATCGAAGTTTCAATCGGCAGGCCATTCAACAGCAATAGCGAGATCGATGTCATATGGTTCTGTAATTTCAAAATACAAAGATGTGACAAATGGCATTACATTTTATAATTTGATTAATGAATTAACGAAAGATTTCTCGGCAGTACAAGCAGAGATTAGTGATAAATTATATACACTTGCAAAAATCGTATTTAGACCAGAGAATATGATGGTAAGTTATACAGCTGATAGAGATAGCTTGCCACAAGTTTCAGAATTAATTGATACGATGAAATCATGCTTATATACAGAGCTAATTGAGACGCAGCCATATACACTAGATGTAGAGCAGAAGAATGAAGGGTTTAAAACTTCTTCGAAAGTACAATATGTTGCAAGAACAGGGAATTTTATTGATAAAGGAGTACCTTATACAGGAGCATTGCACATTCTTAAAGTGATTATGAGTTATGAATATTTGTGGCAAAATGTTAGAGTAAAAGGTGGCGCTTATGGATGTATGAGTGGATTCAATCGTATAGGAGAAGGGTATTTTGTTTCATATCGTGATCCTAATCTTAAAGAAACGATGGAAATCTATGAAGGCGTAGTAGAGTATCTTAAGAATTTTGAGGCTTCGGAAGAGGAAATAACCAAATTTATTATCGGAACAATGAGTGATTTAGATCAACCGATGACACCAGCAGCTAAAGGAGATCGTTCTCTGAACTTATATATGAATGGAATTTCGGCAGAAATGCTTAAGAAAGAACGTGCGCAGATTCTAAATGCGACACAAGAAGATATCCGTGCTCTTTATAAGGTAATAGAAGCAGTATTGTCACATCATAACTTATGCGTAATTGGTGGGGAAGAGAAAATAGAAGCTAATCAAGAAATGTTTAAAGAAGTGAAAGATTTATTTTAATCTACAAGAGAAAAGAAAGAGAGAATTGAATGGAAAATAATACGAAATCAGGATTTGCAACACTTATAGGAAGACCCAATGTAGGAAAATCAACATTGATGAATCAGTTAATTGGTCAGAAGATTGCCATTACATCTAATAAACCACAAACAACAAGAAATCGAATACAGACGGTATTGACACAAGAAGAAGGCCAGATTGTATTTCTTGATACTCCAGGGATGCATAAAGCGAAAAATAAACTGGGAGAATATATGGTAAATGTAGCAGATCGTACTTTGAAAGAAGTAGATGTGATACTGTGGCTTGTAGAACCTTCGAATTTCATAGGTGCAGGTGAGAAAAGTATTATTGAGAAATTAGAACGAGTAAATACACCAGTAGTGCTTGTAATTAATAAGATTGATACGGTAAAGAGAGAAGAGTTACTGGCTTTTGTAGACACATACAGGAAAGCATTTGAATTTGCAGAAATAGTACCAGTGTCTGCTCGCAGTGGAGAGAATACAGAAGAATTGGTTAAAGTAACCTTTCAATATCTTCCATACGGAGTTCCGTTTTATGATGAAGATACTGTGACAGATCAACCAATGCGTCAGATTGCAGCGGAGATTATTCGTGAAAAATCACTTCACGTGTTAAATGAAGAAATTCCTCATGGATTAGCAGTTGTAATAGATCAGATGAAAATGGATCAAAAAGTAGCACAAATCGATGCAACAATCATCTGTGAACGAGATTCTCATAAAGGAATTATTATAGGGAAACAAGGATCCATGCTTAAGAAAATTGGAACAAACGCTCGCTATGAGTTAGAGCAAATGTTAGAACAACGAGTTAATTTGAAATTATGGGTGAAAGTGAAAAAAGACTGGAGAGAAAGTGATTTCTTGATGAAAAACTTCGGGTATGTTCAAAATGATGGAAAATAGGTGAACGGATTGAATCAGATAGAAGTAACTGGAATGGTGTTAGTCGCAGGCGGTATCGGCGAATATGATAGAAGAATAGAATTGCTGACGAAAGAACGTGGGAGAATATCTGCATTTGCAAAAGGTGCAAGACGTCCTACGAGTTCACTTGTGAGTGCGACAAATCCATTTGTGTTTGGGAAGTTTACTCTATATGCTGGCAGAAATTCGTATACAGTGGTACATGCCGAAATAGAAAATTACTTTGCAGAGCTTCGTATGGATATAGAGGCAGCGTATTACGGGTTTTATTTCCTTGAAGTAGCTTCGTATTATACACGCGAAGGAAGTGAAGCAACAGAACTGTTGAAATTGTTATATCAGACATTTCGTGCGTTAACGAAGAATACTATTAGCCGAGCACTTATTCGTGTGATATTTGAGCTGAAAGCTATGACTATCGAAGGAGAAGGTCCACAGGTATTTCAATGCCTAACATGTGGGAATGATAAATTCGAGAGTGTAGAACAAGAAGTGGTATTTAGTAGTCAAAGTGGCGGCATTGTGTGCCGAGAGTGCATGGCTAAGAAAAGTGAATATGAAAAAGTGATAAATATGGATAACTCAACGATGTACGCAATGCAATACATCGTCTGTAGTTCCATAGAGAAGTTGTATACATTTAAGGTAGATAATCAAGTCTTACATAAGATGCAGAAAATCACGCAGAAATATATGGCTCAATATGTGGATAAACAGTTCAAATCGCTGGAGATGCTTGATGTAGTAGCTGAGATAAATCAACCTATCTGATGCGCTTGCTTAGGGTACTATTATGGTACTTAGAAGAAAAAGTAACATCTTCGCCAAACCATGATGGGGGCGTAAAGTCATTGGCAGCTTCTTCCGTTGGAAATTCTACTTCAGCTAAGATAAGAGGGGCATGTGCACCTTCAAATACATCTAATTCAATGGTATATGGTTCCAATGGAATCATGTACCGTTTTTTTGTGATTAAAATTCCATCTATTTTCTCCTTTAGATGTAGATAAGAATCTTCCGTGAGTGGTAGATTGTGTTCTTCTCGAACCATGAGTCCTTTTGACTTGTAGGTAAGTTCAAATAGGTCATTATCACGGCGAATACGAACTACAGGTTCGGTGCAGAGGTAGCCTTGTTCGATGAGGCGAACAGGGTAATCTATTAGGTTGTTAGGTACTTCGGTGATTAAATATTTACGTTCTATTTCCATGAAAAACTCCTTTCAGTGTAAAAAGTCAATTGATTTTTAATGATATTATCATTAGTAACAATAATATCATAAAAATGATTATGTACTCCATAATATCACCACCCTTCTATATAGCAATTTTTTATTATAGATATTGCATCATTTCAAGTATTTCTTGATAGAAGTGCTCTTGACTATCGGACCGTCTCAGGTCTTTTAGGATTTCCCCGTCTTTGAAGAAAATAACCCGTTTACAATAGCTAGCAGCTAATGGATCGTGGGTCACCATGACGATTGTTTTGCCTAATTGTTCATTGATTTCACCAAGTGTTTGAATTACATTTCTAGAAGAATTGGAATCCAGGTTTCCCGTAGGTTCATCAGCCAAGAGTAAATCAGGGCTATTCATCAAAGAGCGACAGATGGCAGCACGTTGTTTCTCACCGCCAGATAACTCATAAGGATGTTTCTCGAGCACATGCTCAATTTCAAATTGCTTGGCATAATCACGTGCTTGCACAAGTATGGTGTCTTCGTCTATTTGATTTAATATCATTGGAAGCATAATATTTTCTAGTACGGATAAGCTATCAAGGAGATAAAAGTCCTGATAAATAAATCCTATTTCATTGCGTAAAATCGTTGCAAGGTCATCTCCACCAAGTAGTTTGCTGTCTCGGTTCTTGAACAAAACTTGTCCAGAAGTGGGCTTGTCTATCAGACCAAGAGTCTTAAGTAAAGTAGTTTTACCACAACCTGACTTTCCCATGATTCCGACAAATTCTTTTTCTTGAACAGAGAAATTAATACCGTGTAGTACATCGATATTCTCTGAAGAATTAGTGATGGAATTTTTTCGTTTGTAACTACGTTTCAAATCTATTATTTCTAGTATACTCATTATGATTATCCTTTCATTCCTGTATAAACGGTGCATTTTTGTATCTTATATCCTGATTATGAAGTTACCACTTTTTTCTTTATAATGTGTTGAACGATGAAGATTCCAACCAACTGGACGCCAAGGTATATCGCCCACAATAAAGCAGCATTTTCTATAAAAACACTGATTTCATCGCTAGTAAATAGTCGGAAGCTTACCACTGAAACCAGAAGGAATCCACTAACAAGCATAGCGAGAAGTATTGGGAGCAATGTACGATAATAAATACTTTGAGTAAATGTAGATATTCGTTGTTTTGTTGGCATTCCCATTAATGTATAAAATTTGTTCTTCTTTTGCAACTCAGGCAATTCTGTCAATGTATTAGATACGATAATATAAGTGGAACCAAGCATAAAGAACATATATAGGAAACTGTTAACGATTAGTTTCATTAAATGCTCTGTAGTGGTGTTTTGTAGTAATTCTTGTGTATCATATACTGCTTTGATATGACTATTGAAGTCATTGTATTCCGCATGTTGTTCGGCGTATTGTTCTAATAATGGAGAAATTGTTGTAGTCGCAGTATCATTTAATGAAATCAGATATAACATGGAAGCCCCAGATAGATCACTAGATTTTGCTTCGGCTACTAAACTGTCAAATTGTTCATCAGAGAAAACCATGATATTTTCTTGGTAGCCATAATAGAAGTAGCCCAAAAGGAGCGTGCGTTCTGTACTAGCAACAGAATAAGTTCGATCAAAAATATCATATCGATCCATCCAAGCATAATGATAAGGCATTCCCGCTCGTATGCTAGGTGTGTTGGTGGTTCCATTCCAATCCATTGTGTGTGCAGTATCTGAAATATCTTGCTGATAAATCAAATGAAGTTCTTTGCCTTGAAGGGAAAGACCTGATTCCGTCAACTCATTATAGCTAGTATTAGAAATTCCTATATTTTGACCTTGGAAGGAACTGCCACTCATCCCGCCTTCGTAGCTAGGGTCACCGCCTGGAACCGTAATTCGTACCATTGGCATAGAAACGAGTGATAAATCATATTCGTCTACAAGCGTCGTGAAAAAGTCTGTATCAGTATCGTCTCCCATGCATACATAATCATACGGAAATAGTTCTGTAGCATCATCGATAGGATAGAGTGTAGCTATTTGCAATACAAAATAGTAAAGCGCAAGGACATGGAAGATAAACAAAATAAATATATAGTTATAATTCTTTTTGAAGCGATAATAAAAATCATTCATAGAAAAAATAACGTTATGATAGAATTTTGTTTGTTTTATATACTGTAATACGGATGATAAGCAAATACGAAATACAAGATAAACACCTCCTAAAATAGCTACAATCGCATAAATTGACTCGTTCAGTATTCGCTGATGAAAGAAAAATGTGCCAGCGAATATGAGGAAGAATCCCATGGATAAGCTAAGCTTTTTAAAGCGAGGCATTCGCTGCTTACCACCGATTTCAGTAAAGCGATTACTCAGGTCTTTTTGAACAAAGACTTCAAAGTTAATCATGGCGGACAGCAAGAAAATAATAAGACAAATCAAGAATGTTAATCCTAGGGTCTTTATCCATTCGATACGAACGGAAGAGAGAGCTGGAAAATATTCAATAATAACATGACGAAGCATATGAATGACGATAAAACCTGATGAAATACCGAGGACAAACCCTAGTAGTAGGGTACCAGCATATTCAAAAGCAACAAGGAAATGAAGGGTTCCTTTCTTAATACCTAGCGCAATAAATAAACTGTAGTCATATAGGCGGTTTATTACGTAATATTCCAAGGAGAACGCCATCAGTAGTATCGTTAAAACCCCGATTATAATAATAGTAGATTTCATCGTTTCAAATAACCCATAACCCATATACCAAGCATCAGAGCTATGTAGTGTTTCTAATAGGTTCTGTAAGGATAAACAGGTGAAAATTAAAGTGACAGATAACATGGCACTGGTAAATAATAGAAGAAGACTCTTCCAATTATATAGTGTGTTCTTTCTAGCGATCTTGTATATCATATGATTGTTCTTGAAATCAGATTGTTCTCTGAATGTATGATGCATGTTCATTGGCTGCCTCGTTTCTAAAGTTGGATGTGTTCTGTTCAATTATATCTTGATTGAATTTAAGTGTAAATAAAAATCTATTGTAATAGGAATCTTGTTGCATTTTATCTAAGAAACATCTATCATAATTTATAAATCATAAATTGAAAGATTAAAAAGAATAGAAGAGAGTTGGAAGAAACGTAAGACTAGGAGATTACAATGAAGATAAAAATAAGAGAAGGAATAAGAAGCTTTGGTGGGCAACTGATTGTGTTTAACGTATTAGTTTCCTGTATTGTAGTAGGGAGTTTGATTACTATTTTCATGGTGTATTACACGAATATGTTACAGAGGGACACAGCAGAATATATGGATACACAAGTAAAAACAATCATTGAAAATATCAATCTTTCTATAGACAATATGGATGTAATAGCAACACAATTATCGGTATCGCCTGTGTTACAAGGTGTTATGAAAGATTTGAGAGATCAGAATTATCGTAATGATTTAGAAGAAGAGAGAGAAATCAAGACAGAAGTATATCAATATATCAGTACATATCTAGTTAAAAAAGATACTATCAGTACAGTAAGAATATTCAACAAGTACTATGATTATATAACGGTAGGTGAGATTGAGAGTGATTATGAGAATGTATATTATAAAAATATGGATTACATAGAGGGGATAGAGTCGATTTTTGAGGAGACAAATGACTATAGCCTGCATTTTAATAAGATGTCGATAGGAGAGGAAAAGGAAAGGATTTCTGCAATATCAGTAGTAAGAGAAATCAGTTCAGATATTTATTCCTATTCAGAGACTGCGGCATATGTAGACGTAGAGATGTCGGTGGAATACCTACAGAAAAAAATAGATGCAATATTAGATGGTAAAACACAGTACATTATATATGACAATGAACAGGATTTATTATTAGTTAGCAATGTGATTACTGTCGATGATGGGGTGGAATGTACTGCTGAGGTATTACATGAAATGTATGGGAAAGACATGTATATTTCTGAGAGCGAATTAACGGCGTATAATATGACAGTTATGGTGATACAAAGTAGCGATGAAGTGCTACTGCAGATTAAACAATTTAGAATGTTGGTTTTAGTTGGGTTTATATTGTTAATAGTGATATTGGGAATGATACAGAGAAAATTTGTCAAGGACGTGACGAAACCGTTGATAACATTATGCGAAACGGTCAAAAATAGAAATTCCGAGGAAGCTTACGAGATACCACAATTAGAAATGAAAGCAGAATTCAAATGGTTATCAGATGAATTCAATGATATGATGCGCAACCTAGAAGAGTCTATGGAGCATGGGGCAGCGGCTAAAACTGGTGAGGTAAAAGCACAGTTACTAGCGTTACAGTCGCAGATG
>JAWXVA010000073.1:0-11911 GCA_044425815.1 Eubacteriales bacterium | reverse complement strand
ACATACCAATAATAAGATTTTTACAATCTCTAATGCCAACATCAATAAGTATCCCACTCCTACCAGAAATCCTTTACCTAATTTCACTCCCATTGCTATGATATTACTCATACCTACCTCCCGCTCTTTTCGTTCCTACGACCATTGATCCGCTAATCCTTGTAATGTATCATCTTCTTCAATCTGATAATAATCATCTTCCACTTTCTTCTTACTCATATCAACGTGAGGAACTCCACCTAATAATGCACCGCCTAGTAGTCGAATCATTTCTTCTCGTATCTGAACTGCACTGTCTCTTTTCATACTTTCCATTACATCATCAAATTCTTTTCTTGTAACAAACTCTGCTTGTCGTTCCTTTTCTTTCTCGCCTTCAACCGTAAGATTCTCACTTCCAATATTGTCTATGTAATATTCTGCCGCATCCATAAAAAACTGATTTTTAGACTTTATAGATTCATTAAAGTTTTTAAGTACATTGTTCACTTTTTCATGTTGAGGATTATTCACATTAACCCGTAGACTAATATAAACTAAATGATCTTTTGCCATAAATTATCTACCACTCTTTCTCAATGTCAATTTTGCTAATAATTCATATCCTTTCGCATTCGCTTTAATATCCTCCACATATGAAATATTCCTTTTGTCACCTTCCGTTGAAAACAATCGCATAACAGAAGCTCCACCACCAACATAGATAATCTGAGTGGTCTCTCGATTAAAGGACAATTCTCGCACTGAATTATGAACTTCCACAGTATATTTTTGTAAATGCGTCTTGATTAACTCCAAGTATTTATCATCAATATCGCTGGTTCCAAAACGCATAACCTCTTGTATTACACATTCATCAAGAGTGTTCGCATACAGGCGATAACATTCACTATTAATATTTCTCATACTCTTAATTAACCCTTCCGGTATCGTCGCACTTGTTTCATCATTTGGTGATTTATTTAATATATCTACTATATCTAATGTCCATGAACCTAAATCAATTGCTACCACACGACTCTTAGAATTCGGTATCTTATCCACAATTGCCGCATAACATTGAGGATATACTGAAACCTTTACAATTCTAATCTCATACTGTTTCTGTTCAAACAGATATTGAATACATTTATTTCGTTCCAAATATTCCATAAATTCTTGCTTTTCATCCCCGTATCTTGTATATGGTAATCCTACCGCTAGGTACACATTCGCACGATTCTTTCCCCTCGCTTTTAATTCCTTTGCAATGGCAGCTAGTGTTAAAAGATAAAAATTATCATTCTCAACTTTGGTATCTTGTACCGTTAATCTAGTGCCACCTACTTGATAATATTTTCCATCATACTCTAATACATTATCAAAGATAGCTGGCTCTGTTCTAATTTCAGCTACTCCCGTAGTAAAAATTGTATTTGCTGTTTTCATCATCGACCAACCGTGGTCAATTCCTATTACCTCTATACTTTGCTCCATTTTCTTCTTCCTCCATTTTTTCATCTGAATCACGCTTTCTAATATCCATTCCGTTTCATTATTTTTTGTAAACATCCATTAAGGCAATATCCTAAAATTTTACCATAATTACAATTTCCCACTTTATCCATTGGACATCTGAACTTTTCCTTTTTGTTAAACGCCTGAATTATATCCTTCTCTATTGGACAAATATCCATCCCACGACATTCTCTCGGTTTTTCAAATAACCAACAGTCTAAACATCCGTGTTGCTTTCTGAATGTAGCTATCTCCATTCTCCTATGTTTCTTCCAATATAGTCTGATACTGTTCTCTCTATTTAATAATTCTATTTTTGTTCTTGAACATCTTTTTTTATTTAATGTTTGAATTTTATTATTGATTGTTTTAATATATTCTTGGACTTCAAACTGGCTTAAATCATACCTGTAAAACTCCGTATTAAATTCAACTTTTCCATTTATGATTGTAGTAAATTCATCTATTTCTATTATCTCTTTCATCTAATCTCCTTCTTGCTGATAAGACTAGAGTAATACAATACAGAATATATTTACTGAACCTAATTAACTTAGTCCTATCTTTACATTCTATATAAATTCATAGTTGTTATTTTTACTAATATTTGTTGTCTTGTTAAATACTTTTATTACATTAATATTTTATGTATGTGCACGCTAGTTTACAAACCACCTCATCGCCCCGTACACGTGGGAGTTACCTGACAAACTTCTGTTGTCGCATGACACTTATGTGTTCACGATGTATAAAGTATCTCTATACTCTCTCCTCTATGCCATTTCGAGGATAAGGAATTTCTTTTCTATAATCCCTTTGTGTGCTATTATCCTTTCACTATCTACTACTCCATAACTCGCTCCATCTTTATCTTTCGAACCTTTAACTCTCATTGCAAGTCTAAACTGATTTATTGTCTTGGAATCATACTGAAATTTTTCATGCTGTAACTGATTATGAAAGTCAACCGATGTGACTTTAGCATTGCTGCCGTTGTGTATTCATACTAAACTATTTTTTAATTTCATAACATTATGTATGATGGTAAAAAAAATAAAAAACTTACCTTCTTATGGTATTTCAAATTATTTTTTATAAACAATGACATTAGCACAAAAAAAGACATCTTTCTAAAATTTCTCTTAGAAAAATGTCTTTGTAGTATTTCTTTCTATAACTCTTTTTGGTCGTAAACATCATTATCACGTATTATGCCGTACTATACGCTGTATATTTGCTGTACTTTTGCTGTACTTTTTAACAAGCAAACCGTCAAACCCTTATGTTTACTGGGTTTCTAGCTCAACGTCTTCATGGTTGGAAACAACAATACGTCCCTAATTGCCGATGAGTTCGTCAACAACATTACTAATCTATCGATACCGATTCCTATACCCCCTGTTGGTGGCATTCCGATTTCTAATGAGTTCAAGAAATCTTCATCTACGCTATTCGCTTCATCATCACCTGCTGCCTTAAGTGCTTCTTGATCTTCGAAACGACCTCTTTGATCGATTGGGTCATTTAACTCAGAGAATGCATTTGCCATTTCACGTCCGTAGACGAATAATTCGAAACGCTCTGTAAACTCTGGGTTCTCTGGACTTCTCTTAGCTAGTGGAGAAATCTCAACTGGGTGATATGTCACAAAAGTAGGTTGTACTAATTTCTCTTCTACGTATTCTTCAAAGAAAAAGCTTAGGATATCACCTTTTCTATGTCTATCTTCGAATTCAATATGGTGCTCTTTTGCAATTGCTTTCGCTTCTTCATCTGTTGTGATTGTTGTAAAATCTACACCAGAATATTGTTTCACAGCGTCAAGCATTGTGATTCTTGCAAATGGAGTTTCGAAATCTATTTCTACTTCTTGGTATGGGAATTTCAATGTGCCAAGTACATCTTGTGCTGCATGACGCATAACATTCTCACATAAGTCCATCATACCTTCGTAATCTGTATAGGCTTGGTATAATTCCATAAGTGTAAACTCTGGGTTATGTCTCACCGATAGACCTTCATTACGGAATACACGTCCGATTTCATATACACGTTCCATTCCACCTACGATCAATCTCTTCAAATATAATTCTAACGAGATACGTAAATGAACATCTTCATCTAATGCATTAAAATGTGTATCAAATGGTCTAGCCGCTGCTCCACCTGCATTCGGCACAAGCATAGGAGTTTCCACTTCCATAAAATTCTCACCATCTAAATAATTACGGATAGAAGAAATGATTTTTGAACGCTTGATAAATGTATCTCTTACCTCTGGGTTCATTACTAAATCAACATAACGCTGACGATAACGAGTGTCTGTATTTGTTAATCCGTGGAATTTCTCTGGTAAAATCTGAAGACTCTTTGTAAGAAGTGTAACCGACTCTGCATGGATAGAAATTTCTCCCATCTTCGTCGTAAAGACTTTTCCTGTCAATCCTACAATATCACCAATATCTAATTTCTTGAATGCTTTATACTCTTCTTCACCAATCGAATCACGTGCAACATAAGATTGAATATTGCCTTTTAAATCTTGAATATTGCAAAACGAAGCCTTACCCATCACACGCTTAGCCATAATACGTCCTGCAATGGATACAGTTGTCCCCTCTACGTCTTCATAATGATCCTTAATATCTGTAGTATGGTGTGTTCTGTCATACTTGGTAATCTCATAAGGATTTTTACCTTCATCCATTAAGTTTTGCAATTTTTCGCGTCTAACCTTGCGTAATTGATTTAAATCTGGCTCTACTCCCGCTGCTTGTTGATTATTTTGATTC
This sequence comes from Eubacteriales bacterium, assembly GCA_044425815.1. Classification (GTDB taxonomy): domain Bacteria; phylum Bacillota; class Clostridia; order Lachnospirales; family Lachnospiraceae; genus CAUPWF01. The sequence continues at coordinate 7,622 of JAWXVA010000073.1, read as the reverse complement.
TCTTGTGACATCGCATTCACTCCTTATCTGATTAGTTAGATCTCTCTATTCTTAATACTTCGTATTCCATTTCTCCTACTTGTGTTTCCACAACTACAACATCTCCAACTTTCTTTCCTAACAAAGCTTGACCTACTGGAGATTCATTCGAAATTTTACCTTCTAGACTGTTCGCTTCTGTCGAACCAACAATCTTGAATTCAATTTCTTCTTCAAATTCTTTATCATATACGTATACCATACATCCGATATTGATTACATCTAAATCCACTTCATCTTCTACTACTACTTCTACGTTCTTGAGAATTTTCTCAATTTCATCAATACGAGCCTCTATATCTCTTTGTTCATCTTTCGCTGCATCGTACTCAGCGTTTTCTGATAAATCCCCTTGCTCTCTAGCTTCTTTAATTTTCCCAGCAACCTCTTTACGTTTCACAACCTTCAAGTCTTCTAATTCTTCTTCTAGTATTCTTAATCCTGCGTAAGTAAGTATTGTTTTCTTATCTGCCATTTACCCATACACTCCTTGTTTCTATCAATATTTGCAAAGCTCGCATCCTTGCTTGTGATTTTCGACTTAAAAATGTCTATTTTCAATCACGCTATTATACCCTATCGACTCCTTTATGTCAACTTCATTTTTACCAACTTTATTCATTTATTTATTTTATTCATTTATGTTCATCTTTTCACTTATCTTATTTGCGCTTCCAATAGCGCCTTTAATTCATCATAAGACTCCACTTCATTTATCATCCCACGTAGTTTCGCGCTATTCGTAAGTCCTGTGGTATACCATGCCACGTGCTTTCGCATTTCACGTATTCCTATATAATCTCCTTTGTACTCCAATTGCATTCTTGCATGGCGGAGCATCATCTCGACACGTGCTTCTATCGTAGGTCCTGCTAAAATACTCTGAAGGCTTTCTTTTGGCTCACACGACATTTCTATCATTCTATCATACGCATTCAGTTGCGAAAATATCCATGGATTTCCTTGGCAACCTCTTCCAATCATAACACCATCACAATTTGTTATACGACGCATTTCAATTGCTTTCTCTCCTGAAGTCACGTCTCCATTGCCTATTACAGGAATTGAAATAGCCTCTTTTACTTGGCGAATAATATCCCAATCCGCTTTGCCCGAATAATACTGCTCTCGTGTTCTACCATGAACCGCTACTGCTGCCGCACCTGCAGCTTCGATGATTTTTGCAATTTCTACTGCATTAACATGCTCATCATCAAATCCTTTTCGAATCTTTACAGTGACTGGCTTTTCGATTGCATTTACCATTTTCGATACAATATCATATACCAATTTAGGGTTCTGCATAAGTGCCGATCCCTCACCGTTCTTCACAATTTTAGGCACAGGGCATCCCATATTAATATCTAATATATCGAATGGTCGTTCCTCAATACTTTTCGCCACTTCACTCATAATATCCGGATCTGATCCAAATAGTTGCAGCGATACGGGTGGTTCATCTGGATGAATAGTTAGCAGCGCTTCTGTATTCTTGTTCTTATATTGAATCGCTTTGGCACTAATCATTTCCATACATAGAAGCGCAGCCCCTTGTTCTCTACATAACAGACGAAATGGCAAGTCTGTTACCCCTGCCATTGGTGCTAAAATATATGGATTATCTAATAATACATTTCCTATTTTTAATTTACTCATATCATAATCCTAACTTGTTTTTACATTCTTCTCATAGATCAAGCGCAATCCCTCTAATGTTAATGTAGGATTGTAAATATTAATAGCGTCTGTTTCTTTCGCAATAATATTTCCAAGTCCACCTGTTGCTACTACTTTCGTAGCTGGTACGCCTAGTTCTTCTTTCATTTTCTTAAGAATATACTCTGTTTGACCAATATAGCCATATACAACACCTGCCTGCATACTACTAATCGTCTCCTTGGCTAAAATAGATGCCGGTTTTTTAATCTCTATTTCTGGCAACATCGCTGCTTTTTCCGATAATGATCTCGCTGCTGTACGAATTCCTGGTGCTGTTACACCATATAAATATGTACCTGTTTCATCTACGTAATCATAAGTCGTAGCTGTTCCAAAGTCCGCCACAATAATAGGTCCTCCATATAATGTATATGCGGCAACGGCATCAACGATTCTATCTGGTCCGATTTGTCTTGGATTGTCTGTCTTGATTTTCAGTCCTGTCTTAACTCCCGCGGATACTACAAGCGGTTTCACCTCAAAATATTTAATAATCGCACTTCCAAACGAGTGCATAATATCTGGTACTACTGATGCGATAATAACTGCATCTATATCATCCACCTTATAGTCGCGATGCTCTATCAAGCTACACAAATCAATTCCGTATTCATCCGAAGTTCTTTGTTGTCTCGTCGTTAAACGAAATTGTGCTACTAACTGTTCCCCGTCAAATAGCCCCATCGTTATATTTGTATTCCCTATATCAATTCCTAATAACATTATTCGCCCTCCACATCTTCTCCTAAGAAAAACACTTTATAATATAACTCAAGCGATTCTAATAATTCGCGTTTCTTGTTTTGAAGTTCTTTGATTTTCAACTGACTTCCAATCTCATCGAATAATAAATCCATCTCGTCCACTTCAACAGAAAACAGCAAACTACCATCCTCTTCAAATACAAGTGTCAATATTCCACCTACATCTGCCGTAAATAATACGCACATAATCTGCAATTCATCTTTTACATGTTGTGGGAGTGTTTCAAAATCTTGATTCAAATAATATTTCTTTTCATATGAATTCGCACCGCACAACACAATTTTTTCTTCACACATACTCTATACTCCTCTATATCTTACTTACACATAACCATACAAGCCCCGCACTGATACTTCTCCTGCGTAGACTTTGATGATTTCACCGTCCTCAGTTCTCACTAACAACTCACCATTTTCATCAATTCCAAGCGCATATGCCTCATACGCATGTCTTGGCTCTAGGACTTTAACATATTCTTCTCGGTTAATCAACAATTTATTGTAATCTTCTTTCATAAATGCTAAGTCTAATTGATTACAAAAACGCTCATATAAAACTTCGAATTCTTTCATAATAGCCGCAATCAATCTCGCTCGCACTATTGGTTCTCCCTTTTCTAATTTGAGAGACGTAGCCATCTGCGTCAATTCCTCTGGAAACTCTTCCATATTTGCATTGATCCCTACACCTATGACTACATAATTAATATAATCTATCTCCGTACTCATCTCTGTTAAGATTCCACACACTTTACGCCCATTCACAATAATATCATTTGGCCACTTTATGAATGCTTCTAATCCTTCTTCCTCTCGTAGCACTTTTGTAACTGCCTGCGCCATGACTAATGTAAGCATCGGTGCTTTGATTGGGGGGAATTCGGGCCTAAGTAGCAAGCTCATAAAAATACCTGCACCTGCTGGTGATTCCCAGTTTCTACCACGACGACCTTTCCCTGCACATTGCATATCTGCCACGACTAATGTGCCGTGCCCTTTTGCTTGTTCTTGTTCAGCAAGTATCTTTGCCCTGCTATTTGTAGAATCAATCTCTGGAAAACAAACTACCATTTGCCCAAGGATCTTAGTTTCCATATGACTCTCAATGGCCTGCTTATTCATAACATCCAATTGCGTATTTTCTACCATATGATAGCCTTTATTTCTCACAGCTTCTATTTGATATCCTTCCTCCTTCAACTGATTGATGACTTTCCAAATGGCAGTTCTCGATACGTGAAATCTATCACACAATTCTTGTCCTGAAATATATCCTTCTGCTTCTCGCAACTCTCTAATAATTTCACTTTTCAACCAAAACACCTCCATCCATTTATCTCAGAAAAGGAGACGTCCACGAATAGTAGACATCCCCTTTTTCATTTTAATTATCACTAATAGGAATAAATTACATATTCCCTAGCATAGAAACCATCAAAGCTTTGATTGTATGTAAGCGATTCTCAGCTTCATCAAATACAGTCGATGCTGGTCCTTCAAATACTTCATTCGTTACTTCTTTTCCTTTATTTGCAGGTAGGCAGTGCATAAATACTGCGCCTTCGCCCGCTTTATCCATTACTGCTTGGTTGATTTGGTATGGATACAATAATTCGAAACGCTCCATCGCCTTTTTCTCTTCACCCATCGAATACCATACATCTGTGTATAATGCATCTTTATCTACTACCGCTTCCATACTATCTGTAATCGTAATGGAACCACCCGACTCTTTTGCATATCCTTCACATAACGCTACCAATTCTGGATCTGGATCTAATGCTTTTGGTGTAATATTTGTAAAATGTAATCCTACTTTACTACAACCTATCATCAAACTATTTGCAACGTTGTTTCGTCCATCTCCAACATATGCAATTTTTAGTCCTTCTAACTTACCAAAACATTCTTTCAATGTCAAAAATGTTGCTAATACTTGTGTTGGATGATAGTCGTCTGTAAGACCATTCCACACTGGTACACCACTATATTTTGCAAGTGCTTCTACATAAGAATGTTCAAATCCACGGAACTCGATTCCATCAAACATTCTTCCTACTACACGTGCTGTATCTTCGATGCTTTCTTTCTCACCTAACTGCATCTCTTTCCCAGAAAAATATGTAGGGAATCCACCTTCATCATTCGCTGCAACTGTAAATGCACAACGAGTTCTCGTAGATGGTTTTTCAAAAATCAATGCGATATTTTTTCCTGCTAATGTATTCCCCGTAATGCCATTCTTTTTCTTTTCTTTGAGTTCTGCTGCCAAATCAACTAGATACTCTATTTCTTCTTTTGTAAAATCCTTTAACGTTACAAAACTACGTCCTTTTAAATTCATAATATGCCCCTTTCATCTCTCAAGTTAACTATTTCTCTACATAATACCACTCTCAGATGAATATTTCAATAGCAAAAATGTAATTTTATACTGTTTTACATATTTCCTCGCATATTATTTGCATATTTATGCATTCTATTCTTCTTTTCCAACTTCAAAAAGCGATTTTGTCAATCCTGCAATCCCTTGGATTTCTGATGGAATAATAATCTTTGTAGCTTTACCATCTGCTGCTTGTGCGAATGCTTCTAAGCTCTTCATGGTAAGTACTGCGTGATCTGCTCCCGCATCTTTTATAAAACGGATACCATCTGCGGTAGCTTGTTGTACTTTTAGAATTGCTTCTGCTTGACCTTCTGATTCTCGAATCATCTTCTCTTTCTCTGCTTCTGCTCGAAGAATCGCTGCTTGTTTCTCTGCCTCTGCATCTAAAATAACAGATGTCTTCTTACCTTCTGCCACAAGGATTGTTGATTCTCTTTCTCCTTCTGCTCGAAGAATTGCTTCACGACGTTCACGTTCTGCTTTCATTTGTTTTTCCATCGCATCTTGAATCGCTGCTGGTGGAATAATATTTTTAAGTTCAACACGGTTTACTTTGATTCCCCATGGGTCAGTTGCTACATCTAATGATGCTCTCATTTTTGTGTTGATTGTCTCTCTTGATGTAAGAGTTTGATCAAGTTCTAAGTCCCCGATAATATTACGAAGTGTCGTAGCTGTCAAGTTCTCAATTGCCATAATTGGATTCGCTACTCCATAGCTAAATAACTTTGGATCTGTAATTTGATAGAATACTACAGTATCAATTCTCATTGTTACATTATCTTTCGTAATAACTGGTTGTGGTGCAAAGTCAACTACTTGCTCTTTTAGGTCCACACGTCTAGCAACTCTATCTATGATAGGAAGCTTAAAATGCAATCCTGTACTCCAAGTCGTAAGGTAAGCCCCTAAACGTTCTACTACCAATGCTTGTGATTGCTTAACAATCTTGATACAACTAACTACTGCGATTACTACAACTAAGAATAAAAATAATAATACTACTGCCATGTTATTTCCTCCTGTCTTACGGCATCTTCCACTTGAGCATGCCACACTTCTTGTTTTTAGTTTCTACATCTCATTGCTTTTTGCTACTGGTGTTTCAGCTTTAATATTTCTCTTTGTTTCTAGTTTACTTCTTTTTTTGTTACTACTACTTTTACACCTTGTATTCCTTCAATGGTTACCACATCATCTACATGATAGCACTGTTCTCTATCAGACGCCATCGCCAACCATTCAATACCATTTACCATTACTTTCCCTGTCGCATGCAATGCATCGATTTCTTCTATTACAATTATATCCATTCCGATTAAACGCTCTGTATTTGTCTTCTCTACTTTTTGATTCAGATACTTCATAGCGAGTGGTCTTGTCAAACATAATAATACTACAGATATCACAATAAATACGCCTATCTGTACTGGTAACGATGCTCCTAATGCTGCAACCACAGCTGCTACTAATGCTCCTGCTGCAAACCAAATCGTTGTAAGACCCATGGTAACTATCTCAAATACTAAGAATACCAAGAAAATGATTAACCAATAGATTGGTGCACTAAATTCTATCATACTATTTCCTCCTTTGGCGATACGCCTCATACATTAAAACAGTCGCTGCTACTGCTGCATTCAAAGACTCTACTTCACCTTCCATCGGAATCCGAATCCATGTGTCCGCTTGCTCTGCCACTTCTTTGCTCAAGCCATTTCCCTCGTTGCCAATTAAGAAAGCCGTCTTGCCCGTATACATAACTTCATTATACCACTTTTCCCCTTCTAAATGTGCTGCAAAAGTGAAAATATTATTCTTCTTCATTTCATTTATTGTATCAACAACATCCTCCACTACCACACACGGCATTCGGAATATAGATCCCATCGTTGAACGAATGGTCTTTGGCTGATACAAATCCGCCGTTTCGTTACTCACTATAATTCCAGTAACGCCCGCAGCTTCTGCTGTTCTCAATATCGTCCCGACGTTCCCTGGGTCTTGTAATCCATCCAACACTAGTATATGTGCCTTTTCATTCTTTAGTAATTCTGCCAAACAATAATTTTTGCGCTTAACGATACACAAAATCCCTTGTGGCGTCTGTGTCTCCGAAATTTTTCGAAACACTGTTTCAGTCAGAATTTCTACTCGGCTGCTTAGTCCTTGTAAGATATCTGGATTCTTTGAACGCAACTGCTCTGATATATATATTTCTTCTATCAATTCTTTCGGTGTTTCTCGAAACATCCGAACACCTTCAACGAGAAATATCCCTTTTTCTTCTCGTAACTTGCGCTTCTTTTGAAGCTGCACTAAATATTTAACTTTAGGATTGCTTGTGCTTGTGATCATACATACACCTTTTCTTTATTATTTCTTATGCTTGAATTTTTGTAATGCTTTGTTCGACCCCACAAGAATTAAAATCCCCTTTGCAGGTAGGGGCTTATTCGGATCTAAACTTACTTCCACATGCCCATCTACAATCAATCCCACTACGTTGATATCAAATCTTTGACGTACACGCAAGTTCAGCAAAGATTCTCCTATCCATGATTCAGGAATCTCAGTTTCCACTAAGCTGTAGTCATCCGATAATTCAATCCAATCTGCAAAATTAGTAGCCACCAAACTCTTTGCGATACGACTTCCCATTTCTTTTTCTGGAAATACAATCGCATCTGCTCCTACACGGCGAAGAATCG
>JAWXVA010000224.1:0-2187 GCA_044425815.1 Eubacteriales bacterium | reverse complement strand
TAGATGGATTCCTTGATTTATCTGACGGAGATTCTAAGTATACGAATTATTCGGCCAAGATAGAAGAATCAACCCATGTATTTATATGCGACTATCAAGAATTAACGATTACGAGTGAAAACACAAGAATGCTGATTAAAGGAAAGATTTACACTATTTTATTAATAGACAATCCGATGGAGATGGATGAACAGTTAGAAATTTACTTGAAGTATGTGGGGGTGAGTTGATGGCAGTGAAATTTGAAGATAATAGCATCAAAGTAAAAGCCGCAATATCTACAGCAATGATTGCATGGCTATACGAGTCAGCAGGTGATATTGAAGCACAAGCCAAACAAAACACAAAGGTAGATTCTGGACAGACAAAAGGCTCCTGGGGCTATGCGGTAGATGAATCAGCGGGATCAGCAGCAATAGGCTCGAACTATGAAAATGCAATTTGGGAAGAATTTGGTACTGGAGAGTACGCCCTTTACGGTGATGGTAGAAAAGGTGGTTGGGTATATGAAGATGAAAAAGGCAATCACTATTATACCAAAGGCAAGCAGCCACGCAGAATGTTGTGGAATGCGTTTAACACGTTAAAGAATTCGATTATCGCATCTGCTGAAGCGAAATTAAGGGGGTTAGGATAATGACGGAGGTATTAGGTTACATAGATGCTCAAATGGAAGAAATAGGCATACCGTATGAGTTTATGATGTGGACCGCAAAGGTAACATACCCGTATTTTGTTGGGGAATATTCCGAGACAGATCCTGCAACCGAAGATGGCTTGGAAGATAAGACATTTATACTAACTGGTACAACTAGGAATAGTTGGGCGGAGCTGATAGAAGCTCAAGAAAAGATAAAGAAACATTTCAATTCAATAACAGGTAAAACAGCAATTCTTGACAGTGGTTCAGGGATTGCTGTTTTTTATAGCACTTCTTTTCCGGTACCAACAGGAGAAGAAGAGTTGAAACGATTACAGATTAATTTAAATATCAAATTATGGAAGGTGGAATAAAACATGAGTTATGATGCAGTGATGTCATCTGGAGTAACAGAAAATACACCAGATAATATATTATTAGGTGCTGGAACAATACATAAGGGATTGGTGTATAGTTCTACAGCAAAAGCTTGGAACTTTACAGAAACCTTGGTTGGCGCAACATCTGGAGGAAATAAATTTTCGATAGTTCCAAATATATTGCAGGTAGAGGTTGATGGAGCTCTAGTGAGGACAAAAGGATTAGATGCAAAAACAGGAGAGGTAGCAAAATTAGAAACAAACCTAGTTGAAACAACTCCAGAAATTATTAATGCATCTATTATTGGACAGTTAGGAGAAAGCGACGTAACAGGATACAGTGTTATAGAGTCGAAAGAATCTATCGATGATGCGGATTATTGGCCGAATATTGCATTTGTAGGAAAAACAATTACAGGGAAACCGATTATTGTAATTATGGACAATGCTATTTGTACATCGGGTTTAGAGCTAGAAGGAAAGAATAAGGAATCAGGAGCAGGGAAATATACGTTTGAATGTGCGCAGGAATTAACAGGTAACTTAGCTGTCTTACCTTATCATATTTACTACCCAGCAGATGAGAGTGAATCCGAAAGTGATTCAGTGAGCAATGAATAAGAAAGGTAATAGGTGAATAGATGAGCACAAAGAATAGCACGGAAGCACAGGAAGAAGTTATAGAAGATGTGGTTGAAATCGAAGAAGTGGTGGAAAAACCATATACACTTCGAGGATTAGCAGGAAAAGATATATTTCCAATGAGTAGGATTATATCCAAAATAGGGATTAATGAATTTACGAAGGCATTCGAGTCACAAGAGATACGAAAATTAGCATCATCATTCTTTAAAAAGAAAGATAAAAAGGTAAAGAAGGATGGGGAAAGCAGTGAAGAAATAGAAGAAACAACAGAAGTAGAAGATACACCAGAAGTAGAAGAAGAGAGGGCAGATCATACTATGATTGTAGGAATTAGTATTGCAGTTGAAATAGCAAATACTATTTTTACAAACATTAGCGCTTGCGAAATAGAATTATATATCTTCCTATCTGGTTTATCAGGATATAGCAAAGAAGAAGTTGCAGAGCTTCCGATGAATGTATTTCTTGAGATGATAGTGGATGTGTGCAGGAAAGAAGAATTTAAGGATTTTATCAAGGTTG
>JAWXVA010000223.1:0-2234 GCA_044425815.1 Eubacteriales bacterium | reverse complement strand
ACAGGTTATGAGAATTCATCCTATAGAGTCTATAAATTCGATTCCTAAGAGAGGGGGCGCACACGATGAAAATGCTATGTTACAAATATCTAATAAGAATAGGAATTGCACTTTCCTTTGCAGCATTTGTATTTGCTACTGATGGCACTACTACTACTTACGCAACCGAAGTGGAAGTGCCTACCGATGTTCGTATCATCCAAGTCAATGGACTAGATGTATCCATAGACCTTGAATATGCGAATCAAACTTGGTACAGTATTCGTAGCTTAACCACTGAAATTCCGAATACATTTACCATGACCAATCTCCCTGAGTACGACATTTACTTGAATGGGGAACTGGTAGAAAATGATGCGACTGTCGAGATTACTCTGGAACAACTTGCACCTAATATCGGAATCGAATTCCGGCTAATCGATAAAGTGACGGGGGAAGAAAAACATTATTTCATCCGCACACTGCATGCTGCATTTGATTTAACTGTAGGGGATACTAGCGAAGATTTGGTCGATGGTTATTACTATTTCACACAAGGTAATATGATGTATAAAATGGATACAGCTGGCAATGTAGTCTATTATAAACGTGGCAACTTGCAGTTCACGGATTTTAAGCCTTATGAAATAGACGGTGAACTCTATTATAGCTATCTAGAAGATGTGGATCCTAGTAATTATTTAGAAGCTACTGGTGAAAGCCAAGCTGTTATCATGAATGCGAATTATGAAGTAGTGGATACAATCCCTTGTCTTTCCACAGCGAATGGTATCGCTGAGAATCAACCACTTTCTAGTTATGACTTTATCATGCTCGACCTTGGACACTATATTATTTCTGGAAATATAAATAAGAATGTTAGCAATATTCCAACCGACGTGGATAGCGACGGAACTGCCTTTGTGACTGCTACTGTTATCCAAGAAATCAAAGATAACGAACTATTATTCCAGTGGATAAGTACCGATTACCCCGAGTTCTACGGACTCAGTGTAGAAGGAAATGATTATGCTTCTGAGGAAGCGCAGAATTATTTGCATTTCAATTCGATTGATATTGATCCAACCGATGATCATTTCGTATTATCATTCTGCAATTTAGATAGTGTGGTAAAAATCGACCGCGAAACTGGAGAGATTATTTGGATTCTAGGTGGGATTGGTGATGAATTCGGCTTGACAGAAGCACAACTTTTCTCTCGCCAAAACTATGCCAAATTCTCTGACGAAGGGGTTCTGACACTCTACGATAATGGAACCGCTAATGCGCAAACACGAGCACTTCAGATTGTTTTGGATGAGGACACAAAAACGGTTGTAGATTATGTGGATTATAGCATCTTATACAAATATACCGAATCTATGGGTTCTGCTTCTTGCATTGACTCTGATGAGGGCGTCTACCTGATGGGATGGGGTAGCCGCTCGCCTGACTGCAACTTATTTTCTGAGATAAATTTCGAAACAGGGGAAGTGCTATTTGAGTTATATGATGTAACAGAAGATATCGGTGGGGCGACTTATCGGGTGTATAAGTACGAAAGATAACACAAGCTGGAATTCTTAAGATTCTTAATATTTACAAAAAATGCTTGTAGGAAATCTTGTCTCATTTTATAATGCAAGTGATGACTCCGACAATGTCACTCGGAAACACATACAATTAAGATGGAGGTACACACGATGAAAAAATTATTATTATTAACATTACTATCGCTTACTATGGGGAGTTTAGTAGCTTGTGGAAGCAATACAGACGATACGCAAACAACTGCTGAGATTGAGATAATTGGAAGCACTTCAACTGAGGAAACTGAGGAAGAAGTAACAGAAGAAACTGGAGAAGCTCCAGAAGTAATTGAAGCAACTACAGAAGACACTTCAAGTTCTACTGCCGATTTAACTCTTATAGCTATCACACTTTCGATTTATAACGAAACTGGCTTAGACCTTAGCGGACTTTCTTTCCAACCAGCCGATTCTACTAGCTCTGACGATGCTCAAATCTTCACAGGAACAATCGCTAGTGATTCAAGTAGCACTATGGACTATCTACTAAGCAGTGATGCATTGATTCTAGACATCATCGCTACAGACGAAGATGGAAATGAAATTATATTCGCAGATGTTGACTTTAGCAAAATCACATCATCTGGTAATGGAAAAGATGGCGTAGATGAGGCGCAAGCGGAATTAACCCTAGAAGTAATCGAAGGGGATGAAGACGAAGAGGAA
>JAWXVA010000072.1:0-12528 GCA_044425815.1 Eubacteriales bacterium | reverse complement strand
ACACACCAGGACAACGCGTATACAATCACTCGGTAGGAGCAGATGATGTGAAAATGGGAGATGCGAAAGATGTACCAAAAGCAATCCGTTACTTACTTTTAGATTCGCCGGCGAATATGACGGGCCAGACAATGGATTTATTTACAACAGTGTAAATGAAAGATAGGCATTGACGATAGGGGGGAGAAACTATGTACAAAGTCTATGTGGTAGATGATGATAAATTATTATTGGATGAAATCGTAAATGCAGTACCATGGATGGATAATGGATTTGAAGTTGTTGGGTTTAGTCATTCACCTGTCACAGCGATTAAAGAAATTCCAGAATTAGCTCCAGATTTGGTATTTAGTGATCTGAAAATGCCAGGAATGGATGGAATAGAGATGATTCAGGAACTGAAAGACGTAGGTGTTGAAAGTGAATATGTACTCTTAAGTGCGCATTCTAGTTTTGAAGATTCTAGACGCTTTTTTAGAACCAGTGGATTTGACTATTTGCTCAAACCGTTGCAACATGACGAAGTGCAGATTACATTAGAGAGACTTTCAGAGAATTTGGCTAAAAAGAATCCCATACCTGTTTTGGCAGATAATATTAGTCCATCGTTTTCAGAGCTTATCAAGTTTGTGAATGAGAAATTCGATCAGAAACATACGTTAGAATCATTGAGTAAGCGGTTCGGTATTAATCCGAATTATATATGTAATTTATTTTCAAAAAACTACAATACAACATTAACACGCTATATAACAGATCTTCGAATGGCTGCAGTTGTACAAGCAATGCGGGTGCCTGGAAGGTCATTTAAAGAGATAGCAGTTGACAGTGGATATACAGATTATTATTACTTCTGTAAGGTGTTCAAAAGTTACTACGGAGTATCACCGTCAAATTACAAGAAGAATTTAGACCAAATAAATATAGGGAAATCTTAAGATTTTACAAATCTATACTAAGATAGTACAACAAAAGGAGGATGCATATTTTATGCATCCTCCTTTATAATATACATATAGAAAAGAGACGGAAAGTTAGTGGAAAGATGGTGAGAAGATGGTTAGATGCATGGGATGTATGAAAGAGATAGAAGAAGGATTATTGGCTTGTCCACACTGTGGGTATATAGAGAATGTGGTGAGTAGAAGTAGCATGCATTTACCACCATCGAGCATATTACAAGGGCGATATATTGTTGGAGAAGTAAAATCAGAAACAACCGATTTAATAAGATACATAGGATTTGATGCATTACTAGAAAGACGCATTTCTATCAATGAAATATTGAACTTGTCGCATTCGATTGTATTCAATGATAAGGATGTTATTGATGAATTTAATGATGAAGGTACTATTTATATAATCACAGATTACAAAGAAGCATATACGAGTGGGAATATTGTAGGGCATACGCTTGAGTGGCCTAGTGAGATAGATGTGAGTGAACCGGTGGGTGATAGAAGGCAGAATAATAAAGTCATAATTATTCCTATGATTGTAGCTGTTTGCCTACTACTTATTTTAGTGGGAGTGGTAAATAATACTTCCTTAGAAGAATCAGCAGAAGAATATACAGAAGAAATAACGGAAGAATCAACAGAAGAATATACAGAAGAAATGGCGGAAGAATCAGCAGAAGAAATAATGGGAGAATCAGTAGAAGAAGTAACAGAAGAAATAACAGAAGAAATAACAGAAGAAATAACAGAAGCTGAACTAGAAAATATAATGACGACCTTAGAGTCTATGAGCGAACAGGAAGCAATCGAATTATTAATGACATCGCTCTGGAAAGAAGTAAATTATGGTGTAGGTGTGTTAACAGGTGATTTCTATGAGATGGAGGCTACATTTTTTGCCGATAATAGTAATGCTATGGTGGTAGCTAATATTTTAGAAGAATCATATGTAGATGAAGTGGTGATATGTGAAGGGATTATTTCTGTGATCCAATCAAAATATGAAGGCGAGTATATCACAGTACCATATTGGTTTGTAATAGAATTAAATCAAGAGGGTGAGTATACAGCACGATATGAGGAAATAATCAATGATTTTTCAGAAGTGATACCTTCTTATGAACTAACAGATAGTTATGGAAGTTACGTGATTGGAAATGCGTTAGATGGTGATGTGACCACTGCGTGGAGTGCGCCAAGTGATGTGATACAATCGGTAAAATTCAAGTATTCTGAGGAGAAGGAAATCTACGGAATCATGGTATTAAATGGATACTGGAAATCAGAAGAAACCTACACAAATAATGGAAGAGTAACGCAACTAGAAATCCACACTCAAGATGATTATCTAGGAGGATTTGATTTGAATACCGCAGGATATAATGAATCAGTTGCAGGGGATGGAATATACAATTACATGTTACTGTTTGATGAACCAATAACAGATGCAGAGTTAAATGTTATTGTATCTAATAGTATATCAGGGAATAAATATTCGGATGTATGTATCGGTGAAATTCTAGTGATCGCACGCTAAGAAAGAGAGAGGGATATATGAAAAAAAGACAATGTCTACAATATGCGTGTCTCGCCATACTTGTTATAGCATTATCAGGGTGTGATACCGTAGAAGATTTTGACGGTATGTTAGAAAATGAAATGCAAGATGTAATAGATAGTGATATAGAAGAAATAGTGGAAGAAGCAGCAGAAGAGATAATATCCGTATTTGATGCTGAATTTCAGTTAGATGATAGCGTGTGGAGTGTTGGTCACGCAGATGTCCCAGTTGCAGAAGCTACAAATGAAGAAATCGTGGAAGAAATTGCAGAAGAAATTGTAGAAGAAACTGCAGAAGATTCAACACAGAGTACAGAGCTAGCAAAAATTGTTTTGAATACAGAACTGTCTGCATGTGTGAAAGGTACTAATTTAACAACGAAGAGCATGTATGGTCATTTAGAGATAGAGTCATATTTAGGAAAGCAAGGCGTACCATTTGTCTATTATGCAGATTACGAACATTACATTTTCTACGATGTAACATTAAGTGATACCACAGGAAATGTATATGAAGAATGGGAGAACGCAACATATGTAGAAGGGGAAACATATCCACAATACAATTGTTTTTCCGATGATGACAAAGTAATGTCTATTCTGATATCAGGAACGAACTGTATCGAGACAGTATTTAGTCCATGGGAAGAAGGCGTAGAAATCACGACAGAATTACTTAATACAGAGCTTAATCAACCACAAGAAGCGCATGATGTTAAAGTGTTAGTTGATAATGGGGTAGATACCGTTACATATAAAGTTTTTACATATACGATTGATGGTTGTGTAATCGATTTGTATTACTATGATGACATGACATTATATTACATTAAAATCTATGAGCAATAGGAGAGATATCATGAAATATGAAGTGATGAGTAAAGCTGGTGATAGAGGTATCAATGAAGATTCACAGGGTATTGCACAAAGAGATGGAGAAATACTATTTGTGTTATGTGATGGACTTGGTGGGCATGGACAGGGCGAGGTTGCAAGTCAACTGGCTGTAGACATATCTAAGAAAATTTTTGTGGAGACAGAACTTTCCTATGAAGAATTGTTAGAGAGTTGTATCAAGGAATCCCATTCGACATTGAAGCAAATGCAGATAGAGACAAATAGTCCCAATGATTTGAAAACTACTATGACAGTAGTGTATTTCAATGAAGCAGACAATAAGATTCAATTTGCACATGTAGGGGATAGCCGTATTTATATATTTAAGAAGCATAAGATACAGACGCAATCATACGATCATAGTATTCCACAGATGCTTGTATATCAGGGAGAGATTAAACATAAAGATATACGGTTTCATGAAGATCGCAATCGACTTACTAGAGTGGTTGGAGGAATGGAAGATGAAGTAAAAAGTACGCTCAGTGAGAAGATAGAGATTAGTAAAGAAACTAATATATTGATGTGTAGTGACGGTTACTGGGAATGGATGGATGAAAGATTTATGAGTAGCACACTTAGAAAAAGCAAGAATCCTGAAGAATGGCTAGAGCGAATGGAAGCACAGATTATAAAAAAAGGAAGTAATCGAGATAACTATACAGCAATTGCAATTTTTAACAATTAGAAAAGTGGTAAAAGTTCATGCCAAATAGGAGGTGATTCCATGACGGAACTATTACAAGTCGGCGGGGTACTGAACAAACATTATATTATCGAATCCGTATTAGGCGTTGGAGGATTTGGAGTTACATATCTAGCTAGAGATATGACAGACGGGAAACAAGTGGCTATTAAAGAATATATGCCGTCATACTGGGCGATTCGTGCATCGAATGGCAAAGATGTAGCATCCAATAGCAGTGAGAATCAAGAACTGTTTGAACATGGGAGAGACGTATTCCAAAGAGAAGTAAGAATGCTTAGCCAGTTTCTTGGAAATGAACACGTAGTACAGATATATCATTCCTTTGAAGAGAATAATACATCGTACTTTGTGATGGAATATTTAGATGGAGTAACCTTAGGAACATTGGCAAAGAGTACGGATGGAAAAGTACCAGTTCAAACAGCTATTGAGGTACTAACGGTTGTCTCTAATACGTTGGCAGCAGTTCATGACAAAGGCTTATTGCACCGAGATATTAGCCCAGAAAATATTTTCATTACGAAAAAAGGTATTGTGAAATTAATCGATTTTGGAGCGACACGAGCGTATGTAGGAGAACAGAGTCAGAGCATGTCAGTGGTAATCAAACCAGGATTTGCACCACCAGAGCAGTATTCTCAAAAAGGAAGGTTAGGACCTTGGACTGATGTGTATGCACTATGTGCTACGTTTTATACCATAGTAATAGGAAAAAGACCACCAGATGCGCCAGATAGATTGGCGGGAGAACAGATACAGGATTTAAGGACGTATGGAGTATCAGCGGTGATATCAGATGCGATTCTAAAAGGAATGGATTTGGATTTTCGAAAAAGATATTCGAATCTAAGACAATTTGTAACAGAGATACATAAACCTTATGTACCGCAACCAGTCAAACAACAGGTACAAGGTAATATACCGAAACCGAATGAGGATAGGCCACATTCAAAGAAATATATGGAACAATGTGCACATCAAAAACAAGTGCAAGCAGCACCAGCGCAGGTAAGGCAGCAACAAGTAAATCGCACAATTCCACATGTGGTACTAATGCAAGGGGGCATAGTGAAAGCAAGATGGAATCTACCAACGAATACTCCAATCAAAATAGGACGTTCTTCCGATAAGTGCCATATTGTTTTGAATGATAAGAATCTTAGCAGAATCCATTGTGCACTTCAATATAACGATAAACAGAACAAGTTTTATATTCAAGACTTATCCAAAAACGGAACGTTTATTGCAAACGGACGATTGAATACTGGACAATCATATGTACTTTCTCCAGGAGAGCAATTCTACATAATATCAAGAGATTATACGATGGAGGTGAGGATATGATGTTGTTTAGAAAAAGAGATAAGCCAAAAAAAGAAAAAGCAGTACTTGAATTTATTGAAGAAGATACAATGACCATACAGATACAGAAAAATGAGATGGATCAAGTAGTACTTGATACTGCAATGGCAACTGATATTGGAACAAGAAGTTACCAACAAGATGCAGCGTATGTAGCAGACCCGCTTCCGGAAGAAGGCCCTGCCTTTGCAATACTGTGCGATGGAATGGGCGGAATGGAAAGTGGAGAACTAGCAAGTTCAGACGTAGTAGCATTTATGGCCAATCAATATATGGATTTAGACTCTGGGAAAGAACTAGGCGGATGTTTAGAGGAAATGGCACTACGTGCCAACGAGATGATTTACGAACGTTATGTCAAGCAAGGCATGCGTGTAGGGACAACATTAGTTAGTACCTATGTTCAGAATAATCAATTGTATTGGTTGTCGATAGGGGATAGTAGAATCTACATCATTCGAGATGGTGAAATTGCAAGGCTGACAAGAGATCATAATTATGCATTAGAGCTTCAAATTATGGTTGAAAATGGAAAAATTTCACAAGAAGAAGCAGATACGCATCCGAAAAAAGAAGCGCTAGTTAGTTATATAGGGATTGATTATCTGAATTATATTGATGTATCAAGGAGGCCACTAGAATTATTGCCGAACGATACGATTCTGCTATGTAGTGATGGTGTAACGAAATCTTTAAGCGATGACAGAATCCTAGAAATTTTGTTGGCACAAGGACAGAGTCTAAATGAAGAAGTGAATCGGCTGATAGCGACAGCAATTGATGAGAGCGGTGGAAGTCAAGATAATACTACCGCCATACTGATGAGGTATTTTGGCACTTAAAGGTGTGAAAATAAAGGGAAAATGAAAAACACGTGACAAAGGAAATCAAACAGGAAAAGGAGTGGAAGTATGAATTTAGTAAAATGTAATAATGGACATTTTTATGACCAAGACAGATTTGAAAGTTGCCCACATTGTGGGGGCGCAGCAGGTGGTAATGACAATGTTACCATGCCATTAGTAAGAAATGATGGGGAAGATGATGTAACAGTAGCACTTACTCAGCCAGGACAGGTGTCAAATACTCCAATAGCACCAGAACCAGTAGGATCAAGCTCCCTACAAGCTGCCGTAAATATTGCAGCGCAAGACATTAGTATCAATCCTCTTGAAGACGACAATAAAACAATTGGATTTTTCTCTTCGGCAATTGGGAAAGAGCCAGTAGTTGGTTGGCTTGTGTGTACGGAAGGTGAGCATTTCGGAGAAGATTTCCGATTAAAGAGCGGAAGAAACTTTGTGGGAAGATCGCCAGCAATGGATGTATCACTACAAAAAGACACAACAGTAAGCCGTGAAAAGCATGCAGTAGTTGTGTATGAACCAAGAGGCAATACATTTATTATTCAACCAGGAGATAGCAAAGAACTTTGCTACTTAAATGACAAAGTAGTATTAATGGCACAAGAATTAAAGACGAATGACAAACTAGGGTTAGGGAAAACAGAATTAATGTTTATACCTTGCTGTTCATCAGAATTTAATTGGGATAAAGAAGGAGGTAAATAGATATGAGTATGGATGCATTAGATATGTTAAGTGGAACTTCAGAAATGAGTTCAATGATTAGTTCAATAATGGGTGGGTTTAGTACTTTTATAATTATTGCAGTAGCTGGAATAGCTTGCTGGTGGGCGTTGTCAGGATATAAGTGGTTAATGATTGGTAAAAAAGCAGGGTTAGATACAGATTGGATGCCATTTGTACCATTTGCAAAGACGATTTATCGCTTGAAAATCCTTAGAGAAGAATGGTGGAAAATGTTTATATTCGAAGGTTGGATTTGGTATTCATTCTTATTGAAATGGATTATCCTAGCAATCAGTGCATACAAATGGACTACATTTTCAACCATCGTTGGCAATATCTATTTATTAGCTTGTGTCGCATACAATGTGTATTGGAGATATAAATATTATAAAGCATTTGATATTAAGCCATATCTTGCAATTGGAATTATCAATCCATTAGAAATGTGCTTTAGATGTGTAATAGATTATCAAATAGCATTTACAAATAATTTTGCATACGAGAAGAAAGTCAATGTAGGAAATGGTGCAGGAAGTGGCACGGCAGGGAAAAAGGCTGCAGGAGCATCTAAAACAGGTGTAGTAGAAGGATTAAGTGGAATGTATGCAGGTCAACAGATTCCATTAGCATCAGGAGATGAATTATTAATCGGTA
The DNA here is from genome assembly GCA_044425815.1 of Eubacteriales bacterium. Classification (GTDB taxonomy): domain Bacteria; phylum Bacillota; class Clostridia; order Lachnospirales; family Lachnospiraceae; genus CAUPWF01. The sequence continues at coordinate 4,795 of JAWXVA010000072.1, read as the reverse complement.
GAGATAATGCAATGTGTAATTTGATTGTGGATCAACATGCGGAAAAAGTAAGTAGAAAACATTGTGGAATTACATATGATGCATCAAGAGGTGTATATATTGTAACTGATTATTCAAGCAATGGTACTTATATCGATGGTGGCAATAGACTTGCAGCAAATGTGCCAACACGTATGCAACGAGGAACTGTTTTAGCGCTTGGTAATCGTGAAAATAGATTTAGATTAGTATAGATGTATTGGTTAAATACCAGAGTAAGTAAAAAGTATGAGAGTAAAAGAACGGTACTGCATTAGTGCCGTTCTTGACAATGGAGGATGTATATGGCAGTTGTAAAATGTGAAAAAGGACATTTCTATGATAATAGCAAATTTGATACCTGTCCTCATTGTGAGAATCCAATGGAAAAAAGGCGAACAATCAGTGATGAATTCACTCAATATATGCCTAAACCATCAAGCGTGATCGGGATGAAATTGCCAGGTGCAGATGATGGGGATGAGAAAACCGTAGGCATTTTTCGTGCAGAGAGCGGTATAGAACCCGTAGTAGCTTGGCTGGTATGCGTGCAAGGCGTTGAGCGAGGCAGAGCATATTTACTATACGCTGGAAGGAATTTTGTAGGACGATCAGTAAAGTCCGATGTATGCATTGCGGATGATAGAGAAGTGAGTGGAGAAGACCACTGTTCCATCGTATTTGAACCAAGGCGTATTGTATACATGATAGCTAGAGGGAATGGAGAAAGTGTTTTAATAGATGGGAAACCGCTTCAAGATAGTTGTATGTTGCAAGGAGAGGAAGAGATTCAGATTGGATCGAGTAGATTTATATTTATTCCATATTGTAAGGAGGGGCGAACATGGTAAGAAGATTAGCGAAAATAGGCATTCACGTGTGTTTGTTCCTTATGTTAGGAATGACAGCGTTTGCAAGTGAGAATAATAGAGTAGAACAATTAAATGGAGAAATGCCGAATATAGAAGTGTATTTTTATTCGGAGGAGTCTCCTCAGGAGGCAACGTTAGAATTAAACAAAGAAATAATAACAGCTACATCTATTACTAGTGTTGAAGAATCTACTAACCATCATTTTTTCTTAGTTGATTGTTCAGGTTCGATTTCTTATACGCAGATGGAAGCAATTAAGACGGCGATTAGCACATTTATAATAGATAAGAATGCACAAGATACAGTTACCTTAATTAGTTTTGGAACAACAGTAGATGTACTTATAGATGCACAAACGGATGTTACCATGATTAACGAAACAGTAGCTAGTTTAGAGGCAAATCAAAACGACACTTTATTTTTTGATTCATTAGCAAAAGCAGCAACACTGTCTGAAGAATTACCAGAGATGGATCGTTGCTTATTGTATGTATTTTCGGATTCTGTAGATTATAACTTAGGTGGTTATACAGAAGACGAGGTGGAAAATCTGCTAAATAATGCGGGACTACCACTATATGGATTTGGTTTTGAAAGTGGAACGAAAGAAAGTTTAGATAATTTTGGTGCGTTAGCTAGAGCAACAGGTGGTGAGATTGCAATTATAAATGAAGATAATCTTATTACAACCTTTGAAGAAACGGTAGAAGAGATTCATAGTGCATATATTGCAAAATTTGTAGCAAGCACAAATATATTACCCACAAGAGGAGAAGCAGCAACATTAACGATAGATAATAACGTAGCATATGAAATGAATACGAATATAACGGAATATATATCCGATGAATTAGCACCAGAAATTATATCAGCAACACAATTAGAGAATGGTACCGTAGAAGTTGTATTTTCAGAAAATGTAAGTGGTGCGAATATAGCAGATAATTTTATAGTGAAAGATAGTGGTGGCACGGTAATTCCTGTTAGTGCATCGGTATATGAAGAGGAGAAACAGATGGCGACGCTTACATTTGTGGCGATGCCAGAGACAGGAACCATACAAATAGCGACCAATCATATAAATGATATATCACAAGATGAGAATCTTATAGCAAATACAATGGACCTAGAATATACCAATACAGCAGCTGAGAAAGAATCAATAAAAAATGAATCAACAGTTGAGGTAGTGGTGCAAGAGAGCATGACGGGAGCGTATATTGGCATGCTTATCTTAGTCATGATTCTTGCAGTCATTATTATTATCATTGTTACGCAAAAACGAAAAAAAATACAAGATGACATAGAAGCATGTGATGATCAAAGACGAAACACAGATTTACAACAACGACAGCTTGCAGGGGAAACGGGGAAGGCACATTTCCAAATGGAAGAAGGGAAACAGAAACTAGTCGTGCTAGAGGTGTCTAATATTAGTGGGGCATCAAATCGGGTTGAACTAGCGATTGCTCAGACCATGTTCATTGGAAGGAGCGATATCTGCGACGTAGTCTTTGATGATATAAAAATGAGTAGACAACATTTCGTAATTGAAGATACGGAAAATGGCTTTACGATTACGAATCTAAGCCAAGGGGGGACATTACTGAATGGAATTCAGATTAATAATACTCGACCATTAAGATATGGAGATGTAATAGAAGCAGGAAATCAAAGGATTGTATTTAAAATATAAGACGAGAGCATATGCGGATAAGCTTGAAGGGGGAAAGATAATGGCTGGTTATTGTTTTAATTGTTTTAGCAGGAATAGTGGTTATGAAGTGTGTCCGTATTGCGGTTATGTAGATGGAACTTCCAATAAACCTGAATATATGTTACAGCAAGGAATGCAATTAGAGGGACGCTATATTATTGGAACAATTTTGGGGATTGGTGGATTTGGAGTAACATATAAGGCGTGGGACGTACGCTTAGCAACGGTTGTCGCAATCAAAGAATTCTTTCCACAGAATCTATGTAGCAGAATTGCAGGAGATATGAAAATACGTGTGTTTTCTGGGGGAAAGATAGAAACCTATACACAACAAAAGATTCGGTTTACAGACGAAGGTAAGAATTTAGCTAAATTTGCAAATGATCCGCATGTAGTAAATGTCTTAGATACATTTGAGGATAATGGAACAGCATATATTGTTATGGAATATCTAGATGGGCAGACATTGAAAGAATATTTAGAGCGACGAGGCGGACTGCTAGCGCTTGAAGAGGCAAACCACATAATGGAAGATGTATTGAAAGGAATTCAATCAGTTCATAATAAAGGAATTATACATAGAGACATCAGCCCTGACAATATACATGTGTTATCAAATGGAAATATTAAAATTCTAGATTTTGGTGCAGCAAGATTTGTTGAAAAAGACGAATGGACGCAGAGTATTGTAGTTAAGAAGGGATATGCACCACCAGAGCAATATCGCAGTAATATGAAGCAGAGTATTCAAATCGATATTTATGCTGCAGGAGCAACTTGGTACAAATTAATTACAGGAATTACACCGGAAGAATCGATTGAGCGATGGGAAAGAGATACGTTACAGCGCCCATCTAAGGTAGTCGAGGGAGTAGAAAGTACATTTGACAAAGCAATCATGAAGTCAATGGCATTAAAACCAGAGTTAAGGTTCAAAAATATAGAAGAAATGATACAAGCAGTTCATGGCTTTACAGGATTCGGATATCCAGAAGAGGAATTAAAGAAACGGAAGCAAAAGAGTGCAATCGCGGTATTAGCATCTGTGGTATTTCTCATTGCAGCCCTAGGAACCGTAATGTGGCAAGTATCGCAAGCGCCTGAAATAATTTACATGGGAGAGACGCTTGCAGATATGGATATCGAACCAGACGAGATTACTATTTGGATAAGTGATTATGAGAATGAATCAGGCGTATATGATCAACTGGTAGCAGAATTCATGCTACAATATCCAGAATATTCAGTGGAATTAGTTGTGGTTAGTGATCAAGAAAGAGATGAGATATATGCGCAAGCTGATTCAGGAGCATATGAGTCGAGTGAAGGCTATCCAACTATTACATCTATTTGGCTTGGCAATGATTATGAATATGCAAATATGATGCCACTACTAAGCGGACTAAATATGGATGAATACTATCTGCTAGACGATTTGCTGGAATATGAAATGAGTAGCGGAGACGGTGTTGTTACTTGGATGTATACAGGAATGCAATCAAATGTATTTTATGCAAGTGATACGGTGTGTGAACAGTTAGGCGTCACGTTACCAGATACGATTAACTCCCTAGAGGAAGTATGGGAAATCTATGAGGAATATCCAGAAAATTTTACGGTATATACAGATTCGATGATGCAGGTTATGGGAATATATTTGCCAGCATTATATGATTATAGTACCGATACTTTTGATGTATCACCATGGAGAGATGATTTGGAGACGTATGCAGAAATTCTACAAGCGAAGATGAAGCTAGTAGAATCGGGAGAAAGCATAATGTACAATACAACTCCGATTATGCAACCGATTGAGACCTATTCGTGGTCTATTATGAATGCGAAAGAAACATACGGAAGCGATTATAAGATTATTCCGATTTTGAAAGATGGAAATATTGTATGTGATAGTTCAGGCTCTATAAGCATTAGCGAAGCAGCAACAGAGAACCAACAACTAGTAGCAATGCAATTTATCCACTTTATGCTAAGTGAAAAGGGGCAAAGTATTATCCATGTATATAATTCAGATGCATTGCCTATTAATAAAGCAGCGATGGAATTATATGCAAATAATTATACGGAATTCCAAGTGTTGTTGCCATACTTAGAAGGAGAAACTGCAGATACAGACTATGTAGATTATGACTTTATCTATTATTGTGATGAATGGCTAGAGCCTTATAA
>JAWXVA010000222.1:0-2290 GCA_044425815.1 Eubacteriales bacterium | reverse complement strand
TCGTGTAATAATTTAATTAATTCATCCATAAATGCACCTCGTTTCTACAAGTAATTATATCATAGAAACAAGGCGAAATCAACTAACTTTGGAAAGAACCAAAAATTCATTGACATTCACAAGCTCTATTATTTCACTATTTAATTATTCTTATTTTCTCAACTTCCTGAAATTTACCCACTAAAACATTTATAGGTCTAGGACGTTTACAAAATCATCCCAGACCTAATGTTTATTTACCTTCAAGAAACTTCAAAATGTCCTCGTAACTTCGTGTGCTATTCTCCATAGCTTCCAGTAACTCTTGTTTTTGCAGATCACTTTTCTTCTCCTGCAATGCAACTAACTCTGCTAGTGCTTCATCATATTTATCTTTACATTTGAATACATGTTCTTTAGCTCGTTCTATCTTTTCATCTATCGATATACTACGTCTTCCCATTTCTCTAATCCTCCTATGACTCTGCCAAAACAGCTCCTATTTCTTCTGATTTTCTTTTGATATAATTCGCATCAATTCCAAATGCCTTTAAAATCGTTTTTTGTGTTTTTGTTACTGCGTGATCTAGACGATAGCAATTATCCAAGTGCCTTGTCATCTCAATCTTTTCCAGTTCTTTTAATGCGGCTGGGACTGTCATGAAATTATGTTTCGTTTCACTTTCTTCCTCAGCATCTTTGAGGCTAGTATAAATCTTGCTACGTATAATTAATGCCACAAATGCAATGAAAAGCTTCGTCTCAGCTGATTCGTCCGATTGCACACGAAGCACTCGATTTCCTAGGAATGACTTCTCAGCACTAAATAGTTTTTCTGAATTATCCCTACTTTTATATAATTCTAATGCATCTTTCGCTGACATCTTCTTAGATGTAATAATACAAAAATACCCACACATACGCATTTCATCACTGACTATATCTGTTTTTTCTCTTGCTACTGTAAATCGTTCATCCTCTTGTCCTGGATGGTGGTAAATTAAATCGAAATATTTCTCGAAACTCTTTGCTATAGTTACAGGCTTTCCTTCCATCTTTTTCAGTGTTCGTGCCATTTGATCTATTTTGTTTTCCAATAGTTCTCTTTCCATAAGATGTTTCTTAGTACTATAGTAAATATGAAAATATCGTTCTTTTTCATCAGATGGATACAAAAAATCTTTTATTGTAATTCCATTCACTTTGTATTTTCGAATACTTGTCTTTCTATCTTCTTCAAACTCACCTAAATGTTGACGGATAAGTGGCTGTACAATCTTCTTCATTCCCTTTACCATGATTACAAACTCATAGTTGTTCTTATCCATAAAGTGAATATTTTCTTTACTAAAGTATCCTCTATCTAAGATAAATCCAACTTTACGATATCCATATCCCTTTGCTCTCTCTAGCATGTATTGAAGTTGAGATATGTCAACTATACTTCCAGGATAATCCTCATAAAACAGAGGCTCTCTATTCGTTCTATCGTAGGCGATAGCATGATTAATAATCGGTTTATCATCCCCCGTTTTCGAATGTCCAAACTCTGCCAAATCTATATCACCTGCCTGACAGGTCATGTTAGTAGAATCATACGATATGTAAATCTGTTCCCTATGATTACGTGACGCATTCCATTCATTCAGAAATCCAACACCTTGATTTATTGTGATTTCACTAAGAAAATCCGATACTTTACTATCACTATAAATATGCATATCAGATGTAAAGAGCGGATGGTTATAAGCGTAGTCTGGATAATATTGTGCTGCGTTATTTTCTGCAATAATAGAGTATGTAACTAAATCCAAGAACAGATCCTCATTTTTACCAAGGATACGCTTTAGCATCGTATCAAGTTCATAGTCTTTAATAATCTTCTGTATCATCAAATATGAACCTATCCGAAGACAACAACTTCTTTTGCTACGATCCTTTTTATCTGGTAGTTCTTTATCCGGAAAATATTTTAGATAGTTTGCATTGGGATACATTTTTTCAATATCCTCCTCGCATCGTCTCCCTATTGTAGTTCGTTTCGGAATCGTATATTGTTTTTCAGGTTTATATATTCGGTCATATTCATAATTAATGTACGTTACATCTTTTATCTTTTTCCTTGTGATTTTCCCCTTGCTCTCAGGTATTTCTACTGTAAAATCAAAGTACATACGCTCTCCTTTCTTAGTGAGTATACTCACTAAGAATAGTATACACTAAAAGCCCAGAAAAATCAATAGATTCGCCGATTTTACTGGACTTTATTGAGTTTTATTTCGATTTAGTGTCAAAATTTCAGGAAGTTGAG
>JAWXVA010000221.1:0-2291 GCA_044425815.1 Eubacteriales bacterium | reverse complement strand
AGTTAATGATAATAGAACCTTTATCATTTCGATTAGATAGCAGGTTAAATAAAACTTCACTACCTTCTTTATCAAAAGAGACATATCCCATTTCATCAAGTATGACAAGGTCGTATTTCTCAAACTTCTTCTTGTAATTGTTTAATTGATTTAAACTCATCGCTTCTCTTAATTCGATTAATAGATTCGGCACAGAAATAAATAAAACGTTATATCCAGCATTACAAGCTTTAATTCCTAAGCCTATAGAATAATGTGTCTTTCCAGAACCTGGGCTTCCAATTAGGATTATATTTTCTTTCTCTTTGATAAAATTTAGGGTGGCAAGTTCTTCAAATTCACGAATGAGTGCAAGTTCGTATTCCTTTGTTTGAAAATCCTCCAAATATTTTTTGTACGGAAATTTCGCCCTACGGATTCGATTATTCATCCCATTTTCTTTTCGTAGCAAAACCTCGTTCTCTAGTACATTACTCAGGAATTCCTCGTATCCCATTTTCGTATGAACTGCTTCCTCTATTAATAGTTGATGATGCAGTTTTGTATAAGCAAGTTTCAATTCGTACGCCATTTCTTCTATTGTCATCCCTATTCTCCCTTCACGCATAGTTGATTGTATTGATACATTTGATTTCTGGTGATGTTTTTTATTTCATCATTCTTTTTCACGTTAGTAAATGGAATGATGTTATCTTGTGGTCCAATATGTGCTTCTAGCGCTTCAACAACCTCATCTAAAGTCTTTTCTTTGTTTTCTTGCAATAATTCTATGAATTTTCGTGGTTCTTTGTTAAAATTAGTATCGTAGATGGATTTTAGTATGGGGATACTTTTTAATGCCAGTGAATTTTTAATTGCTCCTGGCTTTTTCATGAATGTACATAAGTAATGATTGATATCAATGCTTATGGCATTCATGCCATCTGTTTTTTTATGCTCACAAATATAAGTTAAATCGTGATAAATCTGAATTCGATTATAATAAACTTTTACATCCAATATTTTTCCCACTAAGTATTCAGGTACAGAATAGAAATTATTTTCAACACGTATAAAGCTATATTTGTTTACCTTGGATTGATAACAAGTTGCTAATTCTAACGGTGGCTTCACCTTAATCAGGTGGCGTTGCTCTTGTTCCATTTGGCTGTCTGCATTTAATTTCACTAATTCCGCTTGAAGAAAAATAGATGCTTCTTCAAAGTCTTTAAATTGATAATGCTTTGCAAACACTTTATTGCGAATATATTTAACACTTCCTTCTACATGTCCTTTTTCATTTCCACTAAAGCAGTTCGTCACATTGATTATGAACTCATAATACATAGATAGCTTCAAAAGATTGGCATTTAGCTCTTTTTCATGTCGCCCAATAAACTTTGTTACTACATTACGCATGTTGTCATATACCACTTCCTTATGTACACCACCGATCATCTTGAAGAATTGCACATGGGAATCCATAAACACTTCTTGCTTTTGATTCTTATATAGATAAGCCCATCTGAAATTACTTGCTGGCGATGAGAGTACTGCTAAGTAGTAGGTTCCAAGTTCACCATTTAATATTAGCTTCACCTCCCCAAAGTCATACTCTAATCGGTCGCCAAAATCATAATCTTGTCGAATGAAGCACTCCTTACATTTTTTACGTCTTTCTTTGACTTGTGCAGCAACTGTTGAACGACTAATTTCAAATCCAGCCTCCACCACTAGCTCATAAATCTGAACTTGCGTTAGTTGTTGTTTATGTGTTCCAAATAGCATACACTTTTCAGATTCTTCTTCTAAAATCGCATCAATAAATAACCCCATTTCTTCTGTAAATTTTCTTTTCTTTCGATTTGCATTTGCATACTTAGGTTCTGCACATATCTGTTCTTGAATTTCTACTACTTGTTGGTCTGTTGCACGCTCTAGTGCTTCCATGCATTCCACGTATTCATTCCAATACCTCCCAACAGTCTTGCGGTCAATCCCTAATAACTTCGCTACTTTCCTATTAGAATGACCTTCCATCTTTAACTTAATGATGGCATGTTTGTCCATGATATCTTTCATCCTCCTAATCCCCTTTCATGTATATTGACATGAAAAGTATAAAAAATAGTGGACCATAATTCAACTGGATTTCCGTGAATTATTGGACCACTATTAGATTAGCATATACAACCTATCGTGAATGACTCTTCTACCGTGCGCTTTGAGAAAAATAATTATTCCGTTCCTATCAAGCATTTACGTAAAACAATTACTGCAAAAGGATATGCCAATAAAGTTTGTTTCTTCTA
>JAWXVA010000220.1:0-2327 GCA_044425815.1 Eubacteriales bacterium | reverse complement strand
AGCTTGTCAATTATCAAAAATGTTGTTAATATAGGGATTGTTTATTTGAAGAAATAGAAATTCGAAACTATATGACAGAAGAGATCGGCGTTAAGGGGATAAAATGGAAATTAGTATATTATTAGGAAGTAAGATATGTTCGATGTTACTAGCATGTTTAGTAGGGTATGTATTGGTAAAGGGAAAAGTATTAGCAACAGTTGATAGTAAGGTCATATCGAAAATAATAGCATATGTATGTTCGCCTTGTGCTATTTTAAATGCATTCCTAATTGAATTGACATCAGAAAGATTAACAGGAATGATAATCACGGTAATAGTGGCATGTATTTGGCATGCAATAGTTATCGGAGGAACTCGTGTTATTGGTGGTACATTACATATGAATGAGATTGAAAAAGCATCTGTGATATATAGTAATGCGGGTTATATTGTAATACCGATTGTAAGTGCCATCTTAGGTGGTGAATGGGTTCTATATACAACCGGTTACATCGTTGTACAGACGTTTTTATATTGGACACATTGTACTTCGCTATTATATGGAAATAAAAAGACAAATTGGGCTAAAGTTCTAAAAAACCCCAACTTAATCGCTATGTATATAGGTGTTGTGATATTTGTGTTTCAGATACCATTTCCAGAAGTGGTGCAGAGTAGTGTAAATGATTTTAGTACGATGGTAGGTGCAATTGCGATGTTAGTCATTGGAATGCTAATTGGAGAGCAAAATCTTTTACAGATGTTTAAAGAAAAGAAAGTATATATAGTTTGCTTTTTTCGGTTATTAGTTATCCCGTTACTTACTGCGACTATATTTGTATGCTTGCAGCAGGTTCTTAATCATGCAGATATACACTATATTTTATTGATTGTATTGTGGTCAGCAAGTGCACCAGTAGGTACGATGGTGACACAGCTAGCACAAATTTATGAATTAGATTCCCAATATGCAGGGAAGATTAATTTAGTCTCAGTATTATTTTGCATCGTGACTATGCCTATTATTACTTATTATTATGAGTGGTTGTCTCAAGTATTATTCTAGAGATAGTCTTGTATGTGACGTTTTGTTTCTAGAACGTAAGGGGACAAATCTAATAATCGCTGATCGCTCATGCGATTGATTGGCGCAGAAATACTAAATGCATAACGAGGAGTTCCGTGCTGGGTCGATAAAGCGACAGCCATACAGCGGACTCCTTTTTCGTTTTCTTCATTATCTAGCGCGTATCCTAATTCTCTTACTAAATTGATTTCTTGCATAAAATCAGCAAAATTAGTAATGGTATGTGCTGTGTGCTGTGTGATATTACTCTGTTCCCAAATACTTTTGATTTTTGCATCATCCATATAGGCGAGTAGAGCTTTGCCAACACCAGAGCAATAAAGAGGAATGCTTTTTCCGACATTTGAAGCCATTCGAATGGTATTAGTATAAGATTCTACTTTATCAATATAGATACATTGTATTCCATCTAATTGCACAAGGTGAACAGTTTCTTCTATATTAGTTACTAGTTCCTTAATAAATGGTCTGGCAATTTCTACGATGTCTGTTCTTTTTAGCAGCTGGTTAGCTACTTCCCATATTTTGAAGCTAAGGCGGTACTTAGAAGAAGAATCCTGGCGAACGTATCCCATATAAATTAGAGAATTTAGAATTCGATGCACGGTACTTTTATTTAATTGAAGTTTGGAACTTAATTCCTGAAGTCCCATTTCACCTTCTGCGGCTAGCGTTTCTAGTACTAAAAACAGCCTATCAGCTACTTGGATAGGATTTTTTGATTCTTCCATCATTTCATTTGTAAGTTCGGTGGTTTTCTTCATAATTTATTCATTCCTTCTTTCTATAGTTATTAAAGCATTTGTCTTGAATTTTTTCATGTTTTTTTCTTCAATTCTATTGACATAAAATTTCAAAGTTGTATAATATGCATTATAAACGTTTCACGATATAAAATCAAGTTTCACATTATGAAACTTTGAAACGGAATCAGAGGAGAATAAAAAATGAACGAAGTATTACAAAAATTGGAAAAAATCGGTATTGTACCTGTAGTAGTTCTTAATGATGCGAAAGACGCAGCACCATTAGCAAAAGCTTTATGTGATGGTGGACTTCCATGTGCAGAAGTTACATTCCGTACAGATGCAGCAGAAGAGTCAATTAAAATTATGACAACAGAATTTCCAGATATGTTTGTAGGAGCTGGAACAGTTTTAACAATAGATCAAGTAGATAGAGCAGTAGCAGCAGGAGCAAAATTCATCGTTAGCCCAGGACTTAACCCAACAATCGTTAAGTATTGTGTAGACAAAGG
>JAWXVA010000071.1:0-12794 GCA_044425815.1 Eubacteriales bacterium | reverse complement strand
CTTTTTGGCGAATTTGATTACAGACCACTTCACTTGCATTTTCTTGTGTTTTCTCATCTGCTACTTCTATAATTTCTAATTTGCAATATTTTGATAGACGCTTGGTATATTCAGCTATTGCATCTCTTGTGAATTTTTCTTTTATTTTACCGACTGAAATTACTGTTATTTTCATATGATCCTTTACATTAAACTAAGGCAACATTACTGAATAATATTGCCTTAGCACCTGTCTTATATTTTGTTTATCGTCTTATTTGTTCTGTAAGTATTCGTGAATACCTTTCGCTCCGGCTTTACCAGCACCCATAGCTAAGATTACTGTTGCAGCACCTGTTACAGCGTCACCACCAGCATAAACACCTTCTTTTGATGTCTTACCTTCTTCTTCATCTGCTACGATACATTGCCATTTATTAACTTCTAATCCTTCTGTTGTAGAAGAAATTAGTGGGTTTGGAGAAGTACCAAGTGACATAATTACTGTGTCAACATCCATTGTATACTCAGAATCAGGAATTACGACTGGACGTCTTCTACCAGAAGCATCTGGTTCGCCAAGTTCCATTTTCACTACTTTCATTCCAGTTACATTTCCTTTTTCATCGATAAGAATCTCTGTAGGATTTGTTAAGATATCGAAGATTACACCCTCTTCTTTCGCATGGTGTACTTCTTCAACTCTAGCTGGTAATTCTTCTTCACTTCTTCTGTATACGATATGTGATTCAGCGCCTAGACGTAGAGCTGTTCTAGCAGCATCCATAGCAACGTTACCACCACCAATTACAGCAACTTTAGTTCCAGCAGCGATTGGTGTGTCATAACTTGAATCAAATGCCTTCATTAAGTTATTTCTTGTTAAATATTCATTTGCAGAGAATACACTATTTCCATTCTCACCAGGAATACCCATGAATTTAGGAAGTCCTGCTCCAGAACCAATGAATACAGCTTCGAATCCTTCTTCTTCGATTAATTGATCGATAGTAGTAGATTTACCAATTACTACGTTTGTTTCGAATTTTACACCTAATTCTTTTACTTTATCGATTTCTTTTGCAACGATTTTTAGTTTAGGAAGTCTGAATTCAGGGATACCGTATACTAATACACCACCTAATTCATGTAACGCTTCAAATACTGTTACATCATATCCTAATTTTGCTAAATCACCAGCACATGTAAGACCTGCAGGACCAGAACCGATTACGGCTACCTTACGTCCATTCAATGTTTCTGGTTGTTCTGGTTTGATGTCGTGCTCTAATGCGTAATCAGCAACAAAGCGCTCAAGCTTACCAATCGAAACTGGGTCACCTTTCATACCACGAATACATTTACCTTCACATTGTGATTCTTGTGGACAAACACGACCACAAATTGCTGGTAGTGCTGAAGATTTACCGATCACTTTATAAGCTTCTTCGATATTTCCTTCCTTTACTTGTGTGATAAATCCAGGGATATCAATCGATACTGGACATCCTTGAATACATTTTGCATTCTTACATCCAATACATCTCTGTGCTTCTTCCATTGCTTCTTCTTTATTGTAACCCAAACATACTTCTTCGAAATTTGTTGCACGTTGTTTCGCATCTTGTTCTCTTACAGGTACTCTATTTGTAATAGCCATTATTCGTCACCTCCGCAGTTACCACATCCACCGTGATGAGTATCACCTTCTTGTAATTTTAACATTGCTCTGCCTTCAAATGTCTTGTACAATTGACTTCTTTTCATTGCTTGATCAAAGTCTACAAGATGACCATCGAATTCTGGTCCATCTACACATGCAAATTTAATCTCGTCGCCTACTTGAAGTCTACAAGCGCCGCACATACCTGTACCATCTACCATAATTGGGTTCATACTAACGATTGTTGGAATTTCTAATTTCTTGGTTAATAGACAGACGAATTTCATCATAATCATCGGACCGATAGCAACGCATACATCGTATTTATTACCTTCAGCAACCAAATCCTCGATTACTTTTGTTACCATACCAGAACGACCATACGAACCATCATCTGTTGTTACGTATAAGTTGCCAGATACTGCTTCTAATTCTTTCTCAAGAATCAACATGTCTTTTGTTTTAGAACCAATAATAACATCTGCATCAATTCCTTTTTCATGTAACCATTTTACTTGTGGATAAACAGGTGCAGCACCTACACCACCAGCAACAAATAAAATCTTTTTGTTTTTCAATGAATCCATGTCTTCCTCAACAAATTCAGAAGCACATCCAAGTGGACCTACAAAATCTTGTACGTAGTCTCCTTCTTGTAATTCTGTAATACGTTGCGAAGTTGCTCCAACGATTTGAGTAACAATCGTTACGGTACCTTTTTCCTTATCATAATCACAGATTGTAAGTGGAATTCTCTCCCCTTTTTCATCAATCTTTACGATTACAAATTGACCAGGTTCACAGTGTTTTGCTACTCTTGGAGCTTCAATGTCCATGAGAAAAATTTTGTCTGCTAATTTTTCAGCTTTTACTATTTTGTACATATGTATTTCCTCCTAATATTCTTAATAAATATGATAAGGGATATGAGATTAAATAGCAACCCTTATATGTGGATTAATTCAGTACATCAAATGGTGTTGACTCCACTTGTTCTTCTTCCAAAACCAAATCATAATTCCGTTTTGTTGCATCGCTATATTTTCCAGAGGAATTCATCAAAACTACGGTGAAAATAGTATTACCTTCTGGCATATCAACTGGATTCGTGTACACATAGGAATTGACAGTTGGAGTGGTGTTATCTAGCGTATAATATGCAGTATATCCAGTAGGGACAACTACAGTAATTTGTTTTTGTTCTGTATATTGACCTGTAGATGGAGTTACAACAGGCGCAGATACCATTGGTATTTCAATGGTATATTCACTTATATATTCATAACTTGGAATGCCTTCTGCATTCACTGAAATGGCACGAATCGTTGTAGTACCCTCTCCTATCTGAATAGGATCGGTATAAAGGGTAGAAGTACTAGAAGCTTCCGAACCATCCGTTGTGTAGTAGACGTATGTTTCTTCTGAAGAAATAGTCAACTCTTGAACGTCTTCGTAAAATCCTTCTGATAAGCTAAATTCTGGAGTAGTGGATTCATAATCTTCTAAAGCGCTCATAATAGTATTATCGTCTAGCGTGGAAAGAAAATCTGTGATTTTTAACAATTGACTAGTTAGTATGTAAAAATCAATTACAGATTGCTGCATGTCTAAATCACTAGGGTTTATTGTAGCACCTTCTAGTAGAATCTCTTCAGCACTTTCTAACTGATCTAATTGTATGTAAATTCGAGATAATCCAGCATATGCTTCGATTTTTGAGGAATCTTTTGATATTGCTCTTTCATAATATGTGATTGATTCATTCATATTGTTATCATTGTATGAATTTTCAGCTTTTCCAATTATTCCATTATATGAGTTACTATAAATCAAATAAATAATAGTAACGAGAAGAATCACTACACCAGTGATACAACCTATGAGAACATTGCGTCGCTTCTTTTTTAGTGTTCGACGACGTTCTTGTTCGCGCTGTCGACGTTGTTCCTGTTCTTTTCGTTCACGTTGTGCCAATTCTCTATTTGTATTTCGCGTACGCTCACGCTCGTGCTCTTGTTCTATTTCGCTAGTAAGATTCCTTGTGATACTGGTAGTGTGTCTTTGGGGACGTCTCTGATCTGTTGTAGGAGTAGGTTGTAAACTATCTGTATAAATTGCACTACGAACTTCCTCTTCAATCACTTCTTCGAGTGGATTGTAATCTGGAACCATCTGAAGTACATTTCCACAGTAATTACAGCGTATACTATCATCCTGCAAAGTAGCACCGCATTGTGTACATTTCATCTTATACCTCCTGTGCGTAATGGCATCTAGCTGCATTTACACAATTTTTCATTAACATTACAATCGTCATAGGTCCGACACCACCTGGTACCGGTGTTATAGCAGATACATGTGACTTAACATCTTCAAAATTCACATCACCACAAAGTTTGTTAAGCTCAGTGCGATGTATTCCAACATCTATAACCACAGCACCTTCTTTTACAAAGTCATTTGTAATAAATTCTGGTTTTCCAATTGCTACAATCAAAATATCAGCACGTTTCGCAACTTCTTTCAAATTTTTTGTTTTTGAATGTGCGATAGTTACAGTAGCATTTTCTTCTAACAATAGTAAGGACATAGGTTTTCCAACGATATTACTTCTACCAATTACTACACATTCCTTTCCTTCTATGGAAATATCAGAAGCCTTTAGCAATTCTATAATACCAGCAGGTGTGCATGATACCAATTCTTTTTCACCAATAAAAAGTTTTCCGATATTTAGAGGATGAAAACCATCGACATCTTTAGAGGCAGAAATTGCGTTTAGGACTAAAGACTCATCAATACCCTTTGGCAATGGTAATTGTACTAAAATGCCATTTACGCTAGCGTCTTCATTTAATTCCTTTACTAAGTATAATAATGCTTCTTCGGTAGTAGATTCTTCCAAATTATAAGTGCGTGATTCAATTCCTATATATGCACATGCATTCTCTTTGTTTCGAACATAAACAGCAGAAGCCTTATCATTCCCCACTTTTATTACAGCTAAACAAGGAAAGATTCCTTGTGATTTCATTTCGTTTACTTCGCTTTTTAAATCGTTTTTTAAATTTTCAGCAATTGTTTTTCCGTCAATAATTTTATACATTTTTACTCCTTAAAATAAACCTACTATTATGCCATTCTCATCTACATCTATATTATTTGCGGCTGGTACCTTTGGTAGTCCAGGCATCGTCATTACTGCGCCTGTAAGAGCTACTACGAAACCAGCGCCTGCGTTTACGTATACTTCACGTATATGAACATCAAAATTTTCAGGGCGACCTAATAACGTGGCGTCATCTGATAATGAATATTGATTTTTTGCCATACAAATAGGGAATGACCCAAAACCTAATTCTTCTAATTTTTGAAGTTGTTTTGTTGCTGCTGGTGCATATTCAACTCCAGAGGCACCATAGATTTCTGTAGCTATGGTATGGATTTTATCTTTTAATGACAGTGAGTCCTCGTAGAGAGGTTTGTAGTTACTTTCCTTTGTTTCTAATGTTTTCACTACTTTTTCTGCCAATTCAATACCACCATCACCACCATGCTCCCATACGCGAGATAGTGCGAATTCACATCCTTTTTCTTCGCAGAAGTTTTGGATGAATTGGTTTTCTGCATCAGTATCAGCTATAAAAGAGTTTAATGTAACAACAACTGGTACTCCGAATTTTTTTAAATTTTCAATATGTTTTTCAAGATTTACAATTCCTTTTGACAATGCATCAAGATTTTCTTCGTTCAAATCTTTCTTTGCAACACCACCATTGTATTTTAATGCGCGTACCGTGGCAACAAGTACTACCGCATCTGGTTTTAAATTAGCTTTTCTACATTTGATATTTAGGAATTTTTCTGCACCTAAATCTGCACCAAATCCTGCTTCAGTAACTGCGATATCAGATAGTTTGAGTGCCATCTTTGTGGCTTGAACACTGTTGCAACCATGAGCTATATTAGCAAATGGTCCACCGTGCACTAATGCTGGTGTGTGCTCTAATGTTTGAATTAGATTTGGCTTGATTGCATCTTTTAACAATGCAGTCATAGAACCTGTAGCTTGTAGTTCATCTGCTGTAACAGGAGAACCATCAAATTTATATGCAACAATAATTTTACCCAAACGTTCTTTTAAGTCATTAATATCATTAGCAAGACAAAGGATAGCCATGATTTCTGATGCAACAGTAATTACAAAATGGTCTTCACGAACCATTCCATCCATCTTACTACCAAGACCTACGACTATATTACGTAACGAGCGATCATTCATATCTAAACAACGTTTCCATACGACTTGTCTTGGATCTATTTGCAAATCATTTCCTTGCTGAATATGGTTATCAAGCAACGCGGCTAGTAAGTTGTTTGCAGAGGTAATTGCGTGAAAATCTCCCGTAAAGTGCAAATTTAAATCTTCCATAGGCACTACTTGAGAATGGCCACCACCAGCTGCACCACCTTTGATTCCAAAACATGGTCCTAACGAAGGCTCTCTTAATGCTACTACAGATTTTTTTCCGATTTTATTTAATGCTTGTGTGAGCCCAATCGAAATCGTAGTTTTTCCTTCTCCTGCAGGAGTTGGGTTAATCGCCGTAACAAGGACTAATTTTCCGTCGGTGTTTTCTTTGATTCTATCCCATAAATCGTTGGATAATTTTGCTTTATACTTTCCATATAATTCCAAGTCGTCCTCAGTAAGTTGAATAGATTCAGCAACTTCGCGAATATGCTTCATTGTTGATTCCTGTGCGATTTGAATATCTGTTTTCATAATAATTCCTTCTCCTTTGTGATTATATATACTCGTCAATGTATTGTTCAAATTGCTCCATTGACATAATTACCTTCCTTGGTTTAGTACCTTCCTCTTCTCCTACAACACCTGCATCGCATAATTGATCCATAATACGTGCTGCACGATTAAATCCTATCTTAAACATTCTTTGAAGCATTCCAATGGACGCTTTGTCTTTTTCAATAATAAACTTACCTGCATCTACAAAATAAGCATCTAATTCATCATTTGAACCATTTGCAGAACTTGTTCCAGATCCAACCCCGCTTGCACTACTTGTAACGTGTGCTTCCACATCAGTATTATATGTAGCTTCACCTTGATTTTCAATAAGAAATTCTACTACTTTATGAACTTCTTGATCGGAAACAAAAGCACCTTGTACACGAGCAGGTTTAGGATAACCAGCTGGATAAAATAACATATCACCTTTTCCTAGTAGTTTCTCCGCCCCATTCATATCAATAATGGTTCTTGAATCTACTCCAGATGATACTGCAAAAGCAATTCTTGATGGCATGTTTGCCTTGATCAAACCAGTAATAACATTTACAGAAGGTCTTTGTGTAGCAAGGATCAGGTGAATTCCTGCAGCTCTAGCTAATTGTGCAAGTCTACATATAGCTTCCTCCACATCGCCAGGTGCAACCATCATCAAATCTGCAAGCTCATCTACTATGACAATAATTTGTGGCATTTTTTCTGGCTTTGTATCATCTTCTATTTCTTCAATTGTCTTGATTTTCTCGTTATAACCTTTTAAATCACGGACATTATAATCGGCAAATAATTGATATCGTTTGGTCATCTCTGCAACAGCCCAATGTAGAGCACCTGCTGCTTTCTTAGGATCAGTAACTACAGGGATTAACAAATGTGGAATTCCGTTGTAAACGCTAAGTTCCACTACTTTGGGATCAATCATAATGAGCTTTACATCTTCAGGATTAGCTTTATAAAGTATACTCATGATTAAGGTGTTAATACAAACAGATTTTCCAGAACCTGTAGAACCTGCAATTAATACATGAGGCATTTTACCAATGTCAGTTACGATGGTCTGTCCACCGATATCTTTTCCAGCAGCGAATGCTATATTAGACTCATGTTTTTTAAAGGCTTCACTTTCTAATAAGCTTCGAAGTGCAACTGTTGAATTTTCTTTATTAGGTACTTCTATTCCAACAGCTGCTTTACCAGGAATAGGTGCTTCAATACGAATATCTGCAGCTGCGAGATTGAGTTTGATATCGTCTGCTAAACCAACGATTCGACTTACCTTTACTCCCTTTTCAGGTTGTAATTCATATCGAGTAACAGATGGACCTCTACTATAATCGGTTACTTGAACATTTACGCCAAAGCTATGTAAAGTCTGTTGCAATTTCATGGCAGTCTCTCTTAGTTCTTCATCGCCATTGGAGCTTGTAACTTGTCCTTTTGATAGCAAATCTAGTGGAGGGAATATATAGGATCCGTCTGAATCGTTACGATTTTCAATATCTTGTGCGATTGCATTCGTTTCTTGTTCAAGTTCTTGTTTTGTCTCTTTTGTTTTTCTAGGCTTACGTTCTTTTACTATTGGTGCGTCAGTAGCAGGTACTTCTTCAGTCGTTGCGTTTTTAGCAAAACTATCAGAAATAGGTGCAACCACAGGCTCTACTACATTCGTTTTAGGAGTTCTTGGTTGGAAAGTATCTGGGTTGGTACCTTCAAAGAGTGGTGGTAATTTATCCGTTGTCTTAGATTCTACAGATGCCTTGGTCAAAGTAGTATCAAATGAGACACCGCTAACGGAATTATATCTTCTTTTTTGATTTTCTTGTTCAAGTTGTCTTTTGTATTCTTGTCGTTCTTCTCGTCTAGTCTTTGAGTGTTCATTTCGTTTTACGGCACTACCATAAGCTTTAGTACTTAATGAAGTGACACCAGTAAGGAAAGATTTTTCTGAGATGATGACGATTGAAATAATCATCAATATTACTAATAAAATCAGCGTACCTATCGTACCTATGGCTGGTATGAATAATTTGCTGAGTAAACCGCCAATCAATCCACCTCCGACTCTACTAATACTCGAAGCTGTATAAAAAGATAGGATGGTTGCTTCTGCATCAAAATTAAATGATAGAATTTCACTAATAGCACAAACAGATATGATAAATGCCGTGCTTGCAATTAACTTAATGTAGATAACCGGCTTTCCTCTGTTAACATAGAAAAATGCAACACTAATAAATAATTCTATCGGGAAAATATAACCGACCCATCCAAAGACGCCGAATATAAATGTCGAAATGGCATTGCCAATTGTACCGCCAAAGCCGAAATTACTTACTAGTATAATGATGTTGAAAGCTAGTAATAATAATATAACGATTTCATCCACAATGGAGTTCTCGCTTTTTGTTACCTTTTTTGAAGTGTCTTTTTTACTGTTTTTATTTGAAGTTTTTTTGCTATTATTAGTTTGTGTAGCCATTTTGTCCCCCTTGATATATCTAAAGTCATACTACCTTAGTATACCATCAATGAAAATATCTGTCATCATTTTTCATTTCGTTTTTTAATTTCAATCATATCATGTAATTTTTGTAAGGAGTCTTTAATCCCTCCGACTTCATCTATAATGCCTTCTCTCACAGTATCTTTTCCTATTAATAAAGATCCAACATCTTTTACTAATTCATTAGAATCAAGCATCAATTCCTCTAAGCGCTGTACTGTGATTTTTGAATGGTTTGCAATGAAATTTGTAATTCTATCTTGCGTTTTTACAATGTTACGAAAACTTTGAATAACACCGATAAAAGTTCCTGATGATCGCACTGGATGAATGACCATAGTTGCGCTTGGAACAATAAAAGAATAATCTGCCGCAACGGCCAGTGGACCACCGATAGAATGGCTTCCACCTAGAACGAGTGAAACGGTAGGTTTACTAAGGGAAGCAATCATCTCTGCAATTGCAAGTCCAGCTTCTACATCTCCGCCCAAGGTATTAAGCAAAATAAGGACACCATCTATTTCTTTATTTTCTTCAATATTTGCAAGGAGGGGAAGTAAATGTTCATATTTTGTGGTTTTACTATTTGAAGAGGCATTTTCATGACCTTCTATTTCTCCGATAATGGTAATGAGCTGTATCTTGTTTTCGATATTTTCTTCGTTTAGTATCGTAGTACCATACTCTTTTACTGACTCTTCTTTTTGATTCATACATTGTCACCTCCATCAGTAGGATGTGCACATTGCTAATATTTATACAAAAAAATGACAGTAAGTTTCACTGTCATTTTCATGATGTCATTTATACATATGATAAGGCTTGTTCTAAGTCTGCAATTATATCGCGTACATCTTCAATACCAACACTAAAGCGAATTAAGTCTGGATCAACACCAGCTTCTTTTAGCTGTTGATCATTCATTTGTCTATGTGTATGGCTTGCAGGGTGTAATACTGACGTTCTTGCATCTGCTACATGTGTAACAATTGCAGCAAGTTGTAAGTGGTCCATCATAGTTTCGGCACTATCACGACCTGCTTTTAGACCAAATGAAATAACACCACAAGTACCATCTGGCATATATTTATTTGCTATGTCGAAGTATTTGTTACTAGGAAGTCCAGGGTAATTTACCCATGCAATCTTTTCGTGTGCTTCTAGGTATTCAGCTACCTTTAATGCATTACTGCAATGACGTTCCATTCTAAGATGTAGTGTCTCTAGCCCTAAGTTAAGAAGGAATGCATTTTGTGGTGCTTGAATTGAGCCTAAGTCTCTCATTAAATGGGTAGTAGCCTTTGTAATATAAGCACCTTTTCCGAATTTTTCTGTATAGATTATTCCATGGTATGTTTCGTCAGGAGTAGTAAGTCCAGGGAATTTAGCTGCATAAGCATTCCAATCAAAATTACCACTATCTACAATACATCCGCCTACTGTAGCTGCGTGACCATCCATGTATTTTGTGGTTGAATGAGTTACAATATCTGCACCCCATTCAAATGGTCGACAGTTGATAGGAGTTGCGAACGTATTATCAAGAATAAGCGGTACTCCATGTTTATGTGCAATAGTAGCAAACTTTTCGATATCAATAACAACTAGTGCAGGATTTGCAATTGTTTCACCGAATACGGCTTTTGTATTTGGTTTGAATGCACGTTCGATTTCTTCTACAGAAGCATCAGCATCAATAAATGTTGCTTCTACTCCCATTTTTTTGATTGTGTGTGCGTATAAATTATAGGTTCCTCCATAAATTGCAGAAGTACATACAATATGGTCGCCAGCTTCTGCAATATTCATAATCGCATAGAAGTTAGCTGCTTGTCCAGATGATGTAAGCATCGCAGCTACTCCGCCCTCTAAGTCACAAATCTTGTTTGCAACACAGTCATTTGTAGGGTTTTGAAGACGTGTATAGAAATAACCTGAGTCTTCTAGATCAAATAATTTTCCCATTTGTTCGCTTGTATCGTATTTAAACGTTGTACTCTGATATACTGGTAAAATTCTAGGTTCTCCTTTGGATGGTTTCCAGCCTGATTGAATACATTTCGTTCCAGCGTTATAATTATTAGTCATATGTAATTCCTCCTAGTGAAAATATTTTAAAGATAAATTTTGTACCATGTTTATATATAATTCTTTTGATTCTTCTTTTTTTCCATCTTCTATCATGTGAATACAAGGTTGCAAGTATTGCATCCAAATATCATCGTAAATAGAGGTTGCATTTATATCCCGATTAATGCGGTTCACAATTGTTGGAGCGATGTCATAATATTCAGTAATAATTTCCATACCATCTGATGTGTCTTTTATCAAATAGTCATCTCTATAATTACGAAGTAGGTTTAATTCGTAGCAGTCATCTGCTTTGTTTTGGCTCTTGCATACTGCAGTTGAGATATAGCATAGACCTGTTTTGAAACCACCTTGAATATCTGCTTGTGTGGATTTCTCTATCTTTGTTGTAGGGAATGTTTTATTCCATTCTTCTACACACATATCTGCAAAAATATCGATGAAAGGTTCTCTACGTCTTCCTAGTAGCGGTAAGATAAAAGTCACCATTGTCATATTATAGTCTAACATAAGCATGGATCTTTTTCTTTTTGAAAGTAAATCAAGTTCATCGCTAGCTGTTTTTGCAAAGATAGTTGAGATATCGCGTAATACTTCATAATCATCGTTTTGCATATGAAAATACTTTTCGAGTTCAGCGAAGGTATTCACATGGTTTGTATAGAGTTGATCGATTATTTCTGGATAAGTTTGTCTTTTGAAGTTCGTTGTT
This sequence comes from Eubacteriales bacterium, assembly GCA_044425815.1. GTDB lineage: Bacteria > Bacillota > Clostridia > Lachnospirales > Lachnospiraceae > CAUPWF01. The sequence goes on along the minus strand of JAWXVA010000071.1, from coordinate 1,033 downwards.
TCTTTTTTTGCATCTCGAAAGCATATTGATAAATGGTTTTTCAATAGTTCCTGTGACATAATTACTTCCTCTTGTGATTCTAGCGAATCACCTTTCGTAAAATTATTCATCCCAATTGTGATATACTTCTTGAACGTCATCATCTTCATCTAATAAATCAAATGTCTTTTGAATATTTCGAATATCTGAATCATCAGTTAAAGATACCCATGTTTGTGGAATCATCGTAACTTCAGCACTTGCCATTGGAATTCCTGCTTCCTCAAGTCCGAGGCGCACGTCGCTAAAATCTTCAGGAGTAGTAAGAACTTCGTAACTATCCTCTTCTTCCACTACATCGTCCGCACCTAATTCTAATGCAAGCATCATAAATTCATCGGCATCAAGAGTATACTCTTCTTTTGAAACTAAAATCTGTCCTTTTTGATCAAACATGAATGATACACATCCTTGGGAACCAACGCTTCCGCCACCCTTTGTGAATGCATTTCTAACATTAGACGCTGTACGATTTTTATTATCTGTTAATGCTTCTACGATAATCGCGGTACCGCTTGGTCCGTATCCTTCATATGTAACTCTTACATAATTGTCAGCACTGGTATCACCAGATGCTTTTTTGATTGCTTTGTCAATTGTATCGTTTGGCATGTTATTAGATTTTGCTTTCGCAATAATATCGCGCAATCTGCTGTTATTGGCTGGGTCAGCCCCGCCACCTTCTTTTACTGCCACCGTAATTTCTTTACCAATCTTTGTAAAGATTTTTCCTTTTGCAGCATCGTTTTTTTCTTTCTTGTGTTTAATATTGGCAAATTTTGAATGTCCTGACATATTAACACTCCTTTTCTCTTAGATAATCAAATTTCATTCTAGCACTTTTTGCAAACGAAAACAAGAGATACGACTATATCGAATAATTTTCGCTGTACGCGAAAATTCCTATTAGGAGCAAAAAATCACTCCAAAATTATCCATGCGCCCCCCAAATCACTACTATTTTTTTATAAATTTTTTCATGAATTTGTTTTTC
>JAWXVA010000070.1:0-13114 GCA_044425815.1 Eubacteriales bacterium | reverse complement strand
TAGTTATAATTATCAATAATCAAATCCAACTCTCCCGAAAATAAAAGCTTTTGAATTCGAATACTTTCCGCTTCCACTAGATTCACAACTACTCCTGGATACTGCTTCTTAAAAGCAACGATAATCGGTGGCAATATATATGATAGTAGAAAATTTGTTGCTCCAATTGTAATCGTTCCCGTCTTTAATTCCAGACTATCATTTAGGTAATTAGAAAAACCTGCTTGTACATCTCTTATCCTCTCAACACTTTTAATATACTCTTCCCCACATGGAGTCAATCGAAGCGGAGTACAACTGCGGTCAAATAATTGATTCCCTATTTTGTTTTCTAATTTCTTAATTGTCGCACTGAGTGATGGTTGCGATATATATAGCTTTTCCGCCGCTTTAGAAACACTTTTTTCTTGATATACTGCGTAGATGTAATCCATATGTCGAAACATGTATCTTCTCCTTTGCTTTCATCGTATTTGATAAAACAAGCGAAACAAAGATAACCGTATCTTTCTTTCGCTTGTTTTTTATTAGATTGGGAAATGGAACGCATGTATATATTCGTTTTCTTTCCCCTCTTCACTTGCCATTTCTTCTATTGTCCCATGGTAATGTTCATAAATCGCTTCACATATCTTCTCACAATCTCCTGTTTTATAAACATCTAACAAAGGCTTGTGGATAGCATATTGTCGTTTCACAACTTTACTTTTATTCAAATTCTTCTTTCTGCTAGTAATGATGTTTCCATAATTCAACTCTTTCCATTCTTTATATAACCTGGAGAGTCCAACCATTTTCACTAATTCTCCATGAAATTCATTATCAAGTGTGAATACATCTAGATAGTCCTCTTCTTTGATATTAGCCATTCTTTCCAATAGCAACTCCATGTTCTGCAACGTTTCTCTTGGTATTTTCCCTTTTAGAATTTTAACTGCTAGCATTTCATAGTGCGCTCGCATTAGATAAATCTCATATGCATCTTGTGCAGTCACTTCTTTTACCGAACAACCAGCATTTCTTACATACTCTATCAAATTTTCATTTTCTAATTGTCGAAGTGCCTCACGAATCGGAGCTCTGCTAACTCCAAATTCATTTGCCAAATCTGTCTCCACAATTTTCTCGCCTGGTTTAAGCTCCTGATTCACAATACGCATACGTATTTGATCTAAGATTTCTTCTCTCAATGTTTTATAATATAATGGTGCCATAATGCAATCTCCTTCTATATCATATCTATATTCTAAAGGAAAAAGCATAATCTGTAAATTGAATTATCTATTTCTGTCTTTCCCTCTTAGCAAGATATGGCATAATTAATCCTAATGCCACTAAAACAAGTGGTGTGATAATATTCATTGCTAATGTGAATATGTCCTCGCTATAATTCCTTTTGGGAATCCTTTACTTGGATTCTCTACCTTATTAACATAAGGTGAAATTTTCTCACATCCACCGACTGCAAATACAAGAATTGATAAAGAAGTAAAATATGCTACATTAAAATTAGGAATAAGATTTTCAACTGTAAATTCAACTGACACATACTCTGCTGTTGGGTTAATCATTGGCGCAGCAAGCATCATAAGAATGTAAAGGATAGACATAATAAATACACTTGTACCTGCAAGAACCATTAATTTCTTTAATGGATTTAATCCCTTACTCGCAATAAAACATCCTATTAATAACACTGCAAAAGTTGCCATCTGCACAGCTAATGTAGGAAACGAATCGTATGTTTCTGCATTTCTATACACTAGCCAACTTAGTGCTTTTAGTGCCCCACTACCTTTACTTGCTATATAAGTAATGTGACATGCCCAATATGTAAATCCTGCATAATAAGCTAATTTCGGTGTTGTTGTTTCGTATATCCAAGAAGATACACCGCTACCGCTCCCCTTAAATGCAGATCCCATTTCCCCTACCATCAATGCATATGGTATAAAATACAAGGCAAACATAAATATCCAACTTACAATTACTTGAACACCGTTAAAATAAATAAATCCATTTAAAATATTTCCAAATCCCCAAACAGTGGAGAAGGCCATAAAGGCAAGTGCATGCCACTTCATCATATTTGTATTATTCTTATTACTCATCTTTTCCTCCCGTAATTATGCATTCTTTATTCTGCAACCTTTTTATATTTATCACATTATAATATAATTGTCGACAATCTACAATCGACTATTTTCATATTTTTGCCCCTTTATTTTTATTCACTTTTACCTTCATTCCGTTTTTGCACCATATATTTTATACATATTAACCAACTCACTTTAGTATTTATGTAATAAAATACAAAAAAGAAGATGCACGAAAAATGATTTTTCATTTTCCGTAACATCTTCTTCCATCACTTTAATTATTTCATCTAACTATAATACAATTATTTCTACATTCCATTTCTAGGAATTGCATGGTGATATGTTTTATCGAAGATTTCTTCTCCATTTAATGTAATATGTACCACTCCATCTAAGTAGAAGTTATCCATATCTGCTGTTTGGTTCAAATCATAATCTGCATCAATTAACCAGCCTTCGCGTCCTGTTATCAGTTTCTGTGTAATTCTATATTTTGCTGATAATGGATCTTTGTTTGATAATGTTAATTCTCTCTTCAAGTTATGTTCGATGGTAATATCGATATCATCAAATCTATATACACCTTCACCGAATACTCCACCTACACCATCTGTGATACAAGTCCACTCATCTTTCAAAATGTCATAAGATACTGAACGATCTACATATCCACCTTTTAAAGTTGTCATAGGTGTTAATGGTGCACACTCTGGATTCATATTAGGTCCTGCCGAATCTTGTCCCGTGTATACAGGAATGTTGAATTTGGCTGTAGATAAATCTAATGTTAATGTTGCATCTTCTGGCATGCTCCAGAACATTGGCCAGAATGTTGTAGCTAATGATAAGCGAATACGATGTCCTGCTGCAAATCTTTGTCCGCATACATCTAATAACACAGAAGCTTTTACTTTCTTACCAGGCTCAAGTAATGTTACTTGATCATGTCCATCTAAATGAGTCAAGTTCATAACTCCATAAGAGACTCTTGTAACTGCACCTGATGGATCCACATCTGCCAATTGTGCAAATAACATTGCTTTTGGTTTATCACTAGATAATTCCACTTCAAATGTAGGATATCCTAGCACTTCCATATCTTCTGTAAGAACATCACTGTTGAATACCATACACATACCGTCATCAATTCTTGTATCTGCACAAGTTTCACCAGGTACTGCTGCTCCCATCCATTCACCTGCTAATAGTCCATGATTCTGTGGTGTATTAAGTTCTACAATTTCCTCTTTCTCGTTTGGAACTTCTTGTAATTTACCAAATGTCATGGAGTACTCTTTTGTAGCAACATCTTTTGATGGCCATTGGTCAAGTCCTACCCAACGTCCTTCACTTACAAGTTTCACACAATCTGGTAATCTTGGTTCTTCCATCCATGCTTCAATCATTGGTCCTGCTAATGTGTCTGTTTCTTCACCATTCAACCAATGTTTCCACCATTTTGTTGCTTCCTGAAGGAATCCCATTGATGGCAATGGAGAGCCATCATGTGCATATACGTGTGCCCATGGTCCAATGAGTGCTTTTCTAGGAACATCTAACCCATTCATTAAAGATAATACTGTGTTTGTATACGAGTCTGCCCAACCATCAATTGCAAATACTGGTACTTGAATATCTGAATAATCTTCACTTACAGAACCATGCTTCCAGTATGCATCCTTTGTTTGATGCTCTGTCCAATTTGCTGCAAATAATGGCATTTCATTCATTCTCTTTAACCAATCTTCTTTCCATCTATCACCTACGATTTCTGGATCTTGAGGACGAGTCTGGTAAGCTTGCATGATAGCGCCCCACCAGAAGTTATCATTTAATAGACAACCACCTTTGTAGTGAATATCATTATTAAAACGATCATCTGTGAAACCAACTACCATAACTGCTCTAAGTGCTGGTGGACGACGTGCTGCCACTTGAAGTGAATTAAATCCTCCCCAAGATTTCCCCATCATACCGACATTTCCATTACACCAAGGTTGCTTGCTAATCCAATCGATTACCTCTAATGCGTCATCTTGCTCTTGCTTTAGGTATTCATCTTCCATGATTCCATCCGATTCACCTGTACCACGCATATCACAACGAACTACTGCAAATCCATTTCCAGCGAAGTAACCATGCATTGGTTCATCACGACCACGCATCCCATCTCTCTTGTGATAAGGAATATACTCTAATACTACTGACACTGGTTCATCCACCTTAGGATACCAAATTCTCGCTGCTAGATTCGCACCGTCTGACATTGGAATCCAAGTATTTTCCTCCACTTCCCATTGAAACGGGAAATCCTCTCTTGCTAATACTTTCTTTTCTTTGATTTCTACACCCATGATACTGCCTCCTTGTATTAATAAGATTTCATTTATTCTAATCAGATTATTATTTCTGATTTTTTCCAAATTTCTTGTACCAAATAAAGCATGTAATACAACCGATAATTGCCATTCCAATCATACCTACAAAGTAATAGTAATATCCTGTAACACCTTCAAATGCATCTAATGTCATCCCTGCTGCTAGTGGGCAAACTACTTCTGGAAGATATCCTACTGTAGCAATAATTCCGATTGCTACTCCTGACACTTCAACAGGAATTCCACCTTCTGCTTGCATTGAGAAGAATATACCGTAATTTGAATACATCGCTAGGTAAACTAATATACATGCAATAACCATAACTGGTAACATAATTGAAGAACTCAAACTTGGCACGATTAGAATCATTACCATTGCTATAATCATAGCCGAGAATCCAATCATCATCATTCTTGATTTTCCAACTTTATCAGCTAAGAATCCACCACCTGTCGATGCGATTGGACGGATATACTGTGCCAAAACAAGTAAAACTGCTGCAAGTACTGCTGATGTTCCAAGTGCATTCGTAGCAAATGGTGTAATATAGAAGTAAGACATATTAAATGTATATGTTGAAAATGTAATAATTACTAACATCCATACTGCTGGCATTTTGATTACTTTCATAATATCTGTGAAGTTGAAAACTGTCTTTTCAGCTGTTTCTGTCACCACTTCTTTTGTTGGGTTCTTCAATAAGAAGATAAATGCAATACCACTAAGAATTGGTGCTACAGAATAGAATATAATAATCCAAGTAATTCCCATTTCTGATAACGCCTGTACTTCAAATGCTGCGAAGATAGCTGTTGCAATCGCCATATGTACTGCATTTACAACACCTCTACCACCTTCGAAAGTACCGTATGCTCTACTTTGTTCTTCTTCGCTTGCTAATGTACGTACCATCTTAAGAAGCGCTGGCCAAAATGTCAATAATGAAGTAATTCCCCATAATCCATAGATTGCAACTAACGCAATATAATCCGTAACAAATAAATGTGCGAATCCACCAAGTCCTGTAGCAATTAATGAAATAATCATTAACCATTTTGGTGAGAATTTATCTGCTAGTACTCCCCCAATTAAATACGATACCAAACCAAGTAATCCATATGCTGATCCTAATGCTCCCATTTGCGTGTCTGTCAAAGAATACATTGCGCAATATGCATCATAATAATAGTATCTAAAGTATGGTAATCCATAGATGATGGATCCTGCAAATGCTATTAATAGTATCTTCCCCAAATTCTTTTTGTACATTGATTCTGTTTTCATTCTTTTCTACCTCTTTCCCTTTCTTTAAACCTTTACAATATTTATACTTGTATAATTTATACAAGTATAATACCATTTTGATATTTTCATGTCAATGCATTGTTTGCATAAAAATACACATTCTTTCGCTCTTTACCGCGAAAAAATGTGTATCTCTTTTTGTTACATATGATGTTTAAACACTTCAAAATCTATTCCTGCTGTATGTAATTTCATTTCCACACTATCTACATTTTTTTCTAAAGTTCCTCTTTCCACTCCCAGATATAACAAACCACATTTTATAATTTCCACATTAATGGCATAATCATCCAACTCATTTTTTTTCTCTTTTTTTCCCAACATCAAAGTACGTTCCATACCTTTTATTACATTCAACGCCATCGTCAAATCATTATCACCTAGTATTAAATTATATTCTCTTTCAACCAATTCTAAGGAGCGTACAGTATATTCTTCAATAGAGTATAACATGATATCTTCTTTGATAAGTTCAAGGTAAAGCTTCATAAGCCCTGGTTCCTGATTCATATGATATTGTAGCATCGCATACGTAAACAAAAAATGCTCTATACTATTTTCTATATTGAACATTTTATAATCTATCTTTTGATTTAGACTCTTCATATGCTTTGAATAAACATTAATTGCAATATTTTCTTTTTTTTCAAAATAATATGGCAATAACCCCAAATTTACATTTGCTTCCTTCGCTATCATTCTAGACGTAGTTTCCTTGTATCCTTTTTCAATAAATAATCTTGTGGCAGCCTCTAGAATTCTGTCTTTTGCATTTAAAGAATTATGATTTTCCATCCTCGCACCTCTTCACTCTAGTATTTTATCATTCAAATACATAATATTATCTCATTTACTACACATATTGTATCAAACTTATTTTTTCTTGTCACTAATAGTTTACAATCTTTTTCCAAATTCCGCACAAAACATCATTCGTTGCTTCAATTATCAGTTATTACATTAATTTATCCTTATTATTCTAAATATAGTTGAAATTTAATATTACATATTATATAATGAACGCAAGTACATATCTTACACAGATGTACAATACATTGAAAAGGAGTTGAGCATAATGAAATTTATTATCAGTGGAAAAAACATCGATGTAACACCAGCATTAAAGGATACTATCGAACAAAAGTTAGGGAAATTAGAGAGGTATTTCACACCAGAAACAGAAATTATTGTAACAATAAGTGTAGAAAAAGACAGACACAAAATAGAGGTAACCATTCCTGTCAAAGGTGATATCATTCGATCTGAGCAGGTTAGTGACAATATGTATGTATCCATTGACCTAGTAGAAGAAATTATCGAAAGACAATTACGAAAATATAAAACAAAACTACTTGCTCGTCATAAAGCATCTGGAACATTTAATGAAGCATTCTTTGATGATGATTCCTATGAAGATGAAGACGTTAAAATCGTTAAAACGAAACAATTCGGAATCAAGCCAATGTTCCCAGAAGATGCTGTTGTTCAAATGGGATTACTTGGACATGACTTCTATGTATTTGCTAATGCTAATACGGATGAAGTAAACGTTGTTTACAAACGCAAAAATGGCACTTATGGTTTAATCGAACCAGAGTTCCACTAGACTTCTAAATAGCTAATAGTACCTAATATAATAAGGGGTGTTGCGAAATAGATGAGTAATCATCTATTTCGTACACTTCCTTTTTTGTCGCCATTTCACCTATCCATTGTCCTTGCTTCTATGTTTTAAGAACCAAATTGGCAATACTACGCCTTTTGCAATTGCTGAAATGGTAATTGCCCACCAAATTCCATTTAACCCTAGCGATGTCTGTGCCAGTGCATACGCTAACGGAATACGAATCACCGTGAACGTAATCCCACTTATAGAAGGTGGTAATGTCTTTCCTAATCCTTGGAACGCTCCAGCTGTTGCTAATTCCATACACATGAAAAGCTGTGAATAACCTACAATTCGCAGATAATCAATCCCTAACGGAACTACATTTTCTTCTTGTATAAATATTCTAAATAATGGTTCTGGAAAAACAATCAGTACAAAACTTGTTAAAATCCCCCATGCACCCATAATTATAATTGCAGTTCTATATCCTTTATCTACTCTATTTTCCTGTCTCGCTCCATGATTCTGGGCAATCAGTGCATTCACTGCTGTCCCAAATCCTTCTGCTGTCATCCAACTGATCGACTCTATTTGTGTCCCTACTTTTTGCACTGCAATTGCCGCATCGCCAAAGCTCGTAATCATTCGTGCTACTATCATCGAGATTCCAGTAAACATCATATTCTGAAATCCTGCTGGAAATCCGACTTGCAGAATACTTTTCACCTTATTCCAATCTATTTGAAATGCATGATTCATATTCATAAAGACTGTTTTCTCTCTTCTACTTACAACACAAAATACCACGAACACTATTAGTTGTGCAAATACGGTAGCTATAGCAGCCCCTAATGTTCCTAATTCAGGAAATGGTCCTATACCAAATATCAAAACTGGATCCAGTATTAGATTAATCGATAATCCTATTAATGTTGCCCGCAGTGTCACTGTACTATTGCCTATCGCAGTCCATGTCCCAGTAAATATTTGATTCATAAAGCTAATCGTAACTAGCCCGCATGTCACCATCAAATACTGCTCCGCATCTTGAACAATCTGTTGATTATCCATTTGAAAGAACTCTACTAACCCGTGGTGAAAGCAAAAACATAAGACTCCATATAGAACGCCTAGTGTAATCGCTACTTGGAAAGCACTTTTGGCATAAGACGCTGCTTCCATTTCTTTCTCTGCGCCTAAACTTTGTCCTACTTTGACTTGTCCACCAATCCTAGGAATCATCGCAATTCCATTTGCCAACCAGATAAACATCCCAGCAACACCAACTGCTGCAACTGCATCACTGCCCACTTTCCCAATCCATATCATATCTGTAAGATTGTATGCCATCTGTAAGAATGACGTCGCCATAATCGGCAATGCCAATCTGGTGAGTGCTCCTGCTATAGAGCCATTTAATAAATCTACATTTTTCTTCACTGTTTCTTTTCCTCTTGTCTTGTTATTATAGGTATTTCAAAATGCATTTCTTCCGTCACTTATTCTACACGTAAATTATCCATAAGATGTTTAGCCTCTTTATTCCTTCACAATATTTTCAAGTTCCAAAAGATATTTATCATAATCAGAAAGAAATAATTCATCTTGTATAATACGATTCTCTGTAATTGTTCCATTTCAAAATTGCTTAAATAATTCTTTGCAATTATCACATCTAACTTATGAATTTTCCCTTCAGGCGAACCGTCCCAACTAGTTAATCCCATATGTGTCTTAGTGGCATCTGCTCTATTTAAATGAGTTCAGCGGCCGTTTTTCCATGAATACTAAAATGCATCTTATTCTGTACTGCTGCAAAAAATCTTCTTTCAGATAATCTGATTTCACGAATTTTTTCAAGTTGTTTCTCAAAATAATCTTTATCAAGAATAGTTCCACCTTTTTTAAGACGTTCCGTATCCATTGCCCAACCTTGAATCGTATAATCTTTTACAATAGCATTTGCCCACTTTCGAAACATAACTGCTTTTTCATCTAGTTCCTCATCATCGAAAATCTTTTTTATATGTTGATTTATTGCAGATACACTCACATCGTAAAGTTCTGCCATCATTTTTTGTGTCAACCATATATTTTCATCTTCATATCTCATTTGTGTACTATTAGATTGCTCACCAGTAGCAGCAACAAATGTTAAATATTCAGCTGTTGATGAACGTATTTCCTTTTTATTTCCCATAAAATGACTATTCCTTCCTACTATTCTATCTTCTCAAAATACACTTCTTCCACCACTTCTACTCTCGTCTTTCCAGCACTAATCTCCGTCATTTTCTTCTCAAATCCATCCACATCTTCAATCGGCACGATTACAGTCAACACAATCACATCCGTATACTCACTATCCTCTTGGTTTAATCCTCGCTGACCAAGTTCATACAATATCTTCCCAATAGTATTGTAATCTGTATGAATCTTCACTTTCTTCCCCTTGCTCATAATCGCAGTTTGACACTGAGCTAATCCTGCTTTCGTAGCATCTGTATAAGCACGGACAAGCCCGCCCGTTCCTAAAAGGGTTCCTCCAAAATATCTGGTAACAACAACAGCCACATTGACTAGATCACTTCCTAGTAAGACTTCAAGCATCGGTTTCCCCGCCGTTCCGCTTGGTTCTCCATCATCATTGCACCTAACCAATTCTTTTTTCTTTCCTATTATAAAAGCACTGCAATTATGTCGTGCATCATAATGCTTTTTCTTAACTTGATTTATAAATGCCACTGCCTCTTCTTCCGTTTCTACTTGTTTAACAGATGCAATAAACCTTGATTTTTTTTCTACTATTTCATCTGTGTACACACAGTCTTTATCGCCAGCGATTATTCTGTAATTTTCTACCATTTCTGCCACTTCCTCGTTTTATGGAATTTGTTTACATTTTATCTAACATTATTGCATACTTCATGATATTTGCAAACTGTTTTTTCCAGTCAATATGTATAGATAGTAGCTTCTTTTACCTCTGTTCAATACAGTAATTTTTAAATTTTTTCTTAATTATTCTATTAGGATTGTGAAACTTTATAATTAATCCTTTATTATAGTTTGATGATTTGCTATAATAGCAAGGATAAAGGAGAATAACACTCATGAATTATGGAAAAAACAATATAGAAAAGAAGCAAAAAGACTTCGCATCTAGAAAAGATATGAAGCAGAAGAGAATTGGAGTTAGATGCTTTAAAGCTATTTTACTAATAGTAATATTGCTATGCATTGCTGTTGCAGTAGGAATGTTTTTATTCCTAAAAAATATTATAGATAGCTCGCCTGAGATTACACCTGACGATGTATCGCCTGTCGGTTACTCTTCATTCATAGTCGATACAGAAGGTAATGAACTTGAGAAATTACTAGAATCTGGTTCGAATCGTATTTATACACCGATTGAGAATATTCCAGAAGATTTACAGAATGCATTTATAGCTATCGAAGACTCACGTTTTAATGAGCATACAGGTATTGACCCTATCGGAATTGTACGTGCTGGTCTAGTAGGTCTTGCTAATGGAGGTGACTTTACCGAAGGAGCCAGTACTATTACACAACAATTAATCAAAAACAGTGTATTTGTTAACTTCATGGATGAGGAAACTCTTTATGATCGAGTAGAGCGTAAGATTCAGGAGATTTATCTAGCACTCGACTTAGAGACTCAGATTTCGAAAGAGACAATCTTAGAAAATTATCTTAATACTATCAACTTGGGACAAAGTACACTAGGTGTACAATCTGCATCCTTACGCTATTTTGATAAAGATGTAAGTGAATTAACACTTTCTGAATGTGCAGTTATTGCAGGGATTACTAAGAATCCTACTGGATATAATCCAATCACTTATCCTGAGGCTAACGAAGAGCGTCGAGAAAAAGTTCTAGGCGATATGCTAACACAAGGTTATATTACACAAGCTGAATATGACGAAGCGATTGCTGACACGGAAGTATATGAACGCATCCAAATTGTAAATGCACAGATTACAGAGGAAGCTTCCCCATACTCTTATTTTACTGATTTGACCATCGAACAAGTTCTAGAAGATATGCAGGAAGTATTAGGTTACACATATGATCAAGCAAAAACGAAATTATATAGTGGCGGTGTTACCGTTGTTTCTACACAAGATGCTGCATTGCAACAAATCGTAGATGAAGAATTAAGTGATGATTCTAATTTCCCATCTAATACAGCATGGAATATTACGTATGCCATTACCATTGTTCGTGAAGATGGTTCGGAAGAAAATTATTGGACCACACATTTTTCTACATGGTCTGAAGACTATTATGGTCGCTCTGATCCATTGTTATATTTAGATTATGACAGCATAGAACCTGATATAGAATTATATAAAGAATCTTTAAATATTAGCGATGATGATTTAGTCTATGAAAATCTAAGTATCGTAGCCCAACCACAAGCTGCATTCGTACTGATGGATCAATACACTGGCGAAGTAAAAGCCATTGCAGGTGGACGTGGTGAGAAGACAACTAGTTTATCATTTAACCGCGCAGACGAGCCGAGACAACCTGGTTCTACATTTAAAATAGTAGCTGCCTATGCTCCTGCTTTAGATACTGGTGCTGTCACGTTAGCAACTGTTGAAGTGGATGAAGCTGTAGAATATCCAAATGGTGCCATCGTTAGTAACTATAGTAATAGCTACCAAGGTGCTGTTACGATTCGATACGCAATTATGAAATCATTGAATACCATTGCCGTTAAGATGTACTATGCTGTTACAGATGAGGTTGTTTGGGAATATCTAATGGACTTTGGATTCACAACATTAGTGCACCCAGAAGAAAGTGGTACCAATGACTATGGTCCTGCTACTGCTCTCGGTGGATTAACAAATGGTGTTACTGCTCTTGAACTTACAGCAGCCTATGCTGCAATTGCAAACGGTGGTACGTATACCGAACCAATTCTATATACTATGATTTATGATTCAGATGGTAGTATATTAATTGATAATCAGCCTGAGACACATACTGTAATCAAAGAATCAACTGCTGCTTTATTAACAAGTGCGATGCAAAGTGTTGTAACAAGTGGTACTGGTGGTTATGCATCTATTGGTTCACAAGCAGTTGCTGGTAAAACAGGAACAACAAGTGATAATAAGGACGTTTGGTTCTCTGGTTTCACACCTTATTACACCGCTGCACTATGGTTTGGTCTTGATCAGCCATACGATATGTCCAATTTAGGTTGGTATAGTTCATATCATACAAAGCTATGGAGTGCTATTATGACTCGAGTGCATGAAGATTTACCAGTTATTGATTTCGAATCAGACTCTACATTGAAATATGTTCAGATTTGTTCGGTTTCGGGACTGTTGCCAGCTGCAGATACCTCTGTAGCAGCAAAGGATATGGAAGATGTTGAATCCATTTTCGCTAACTTAGCGCCTGGTTATACCTATGTAGAACCATTGACTGGACTGGTAACATGCCCTACAACTTATGAATACTTTACAGAAGATACAGTACCAACTGAGGTGTGTACATGTACTGCAACAGGTCATACACTGATTTTACCTGAATCTACATCTAGTGGAAGTACCAACAACAATACTAGCAGTAATAATACCAGCAGTAATACCACCACAACAACTCCTGATACGAGTACCGATACGACAACTCCTGACACGAGTACCGATACGACGACTCCTGACACAAGTACCGA
>JAWXVA010000069.1:0-13170 GCA_044425815.1 Eubacteriales bacterium | reverse complement strand
GAACGAAAGAATGTAGCAGAAATTATTATCGCTAAGCAACGTAACGGTCCGATAGGAACAACAGAATTAGCATGGTTACCAAATTATACCAAGTTTGGTAATTTAAAACATTAAAAAAATTATTGAAAAAATTTAAAATTGAGCATAAAACAGAGGGGGATTTGTGTGAATTTTCCCTCTGTTTTGCTGAGAAAAGCGACACTTTAACACAATAGTATATTGTATACAATTTAGTACAAAAAAATTTGTTGTTAAATTCTTGACGATTAGAAAAAATGGGATATAATGTAGGTAGCAAATAAATAGTAGGATTTTTAAGGAGGCAATAATGGCAAAACAATGGCATGAAAATTGGGAAGGTTTTAAACCAGGTAGATGGAGCGATTCTTCAGCATCGGTTAACGTACGTGACTTTATTCAACATAACTATACACCATACGATGGTGACGACACATTCCTTGCAGGACCAACAGAAGCAACAAATACTCTTTGGGCACAAGTAATGGATTTGACAAAACAAGAAAGAGAAGCTGGTGGCGTATTAGACATGGATACTAAGATTGTATCTTCATTAACATCACACGAAGCTGGTTATTTAAATAAAGATTTGGAACAAATCGTAGGATTCCAAACAGACAAACCATTCAAACGTTCATTACAACCATACGGTGGTATCAGAATGGCAGAGAATGCTTGTAAAGAAAATGGATATGAAGTAGATCCAGAAGTTGTAGACGTTTTTACAAAATACAGAAAAACACATAATGCGGGAGTGTTTGATGCATATACACCAGAGATGAGAATGGCTAGAAAATCAGCTATCATCACAGGACTTCCAGATGCATACGGCCGTGGACGTATCATCGGTGACTACAGACGTGTTGCTTTATACGGAACAGATGTTTTAATCAAAGATAAAAAACATCAATTAGATACTTCATTAGTAAGAATGACAGGTGATAATATTCGTCTTCGCGAAGAATTATCAGAGCAAATCAGAGCATTAGGTGAATTGAAACAATTAGGAGATATCTATGGTCTTGATATTAGCAAGCCAGCTAAGAATGCGAAAGAAGCTATCCAATGGTTATACTTAGGATACTTAGGAGCAGTTAAAGAGCAAAACGGTGCTGCTATGAGTTTAGGACGTACATCTACTTTCATCGATATCTATATTGAAAGAGATATACAAAACGGTGTAATCACAGAAGAACAAGCACAAGAATATGTAGACCACTTTATTATGAAATTACGTCTTGTGAAATTCGCTCGTACACCAGAATATAATGCATTGTTCTCAGGAGATCCAACATGGGTAACTGAATCAATCGGTGGTATGGGAACAGACGGACGTACTATGGTTACAAAATCATCATTCCGTTACCTTCACACATTAGATAACTTAGGAACAGCTCCAGAACCAAACTTAACAGTACTTTGGTCAACAAAATTACCTACAAGCTTCAAAGAATACTGTGCAAAAATGTCAATTAAATCATCATCAATTCAATACGAGAATGATGATCTTATGAGACCAACACATGGTGATGATTATGCAATTGCTTGTTGTGTATCTTCAATGAGAGTTGGGAAAGAAATGCAATTCTTCGGAGCAAGAGCTAACTTAGCTAAATGTTTATTGTATGCAATCAACGGTGGTGTGGATGAGAAACTTAAAGTACAAGTTGGACCTAAATATCAAGCGGTAGAGGGTGACTACTTAGATTACGATGAGGTAATGGAAAAATTCGACGATATGATGGAATGGTTAGCAAGCTTATATGTTAATACATTGAATGTTATCCACTACATGCATGATAAATATTGCTATGAAAGAATTCAAATGGCATTACATGATAGAGAAGTAAAACGTTACTTCGCAACAGGTATTGCTGGATTATCAGTAGTAGCTGACTCATTAAGTGCTATCAAATACGCTAAAGTAAAAGCAATCAGAGACGAAGATGGAATCGTAGTAGATTACGCTGTAGAAGGAGATTTCCCTAAATACGGTAACAATGATGATGCTGTAGATGAAATTGCAGTTAATTTAGTACGTAACTTTATGGATAAAATCCGTAAGCACCACACATACAGACAAGGTGTGCCAACAATGTCAATCCTTACAATTACATCTAACGTTGTATATGGTAAGAAGACAGGAAATACACCAGATGGTAGACGTATGGGTGAACCATTAGCACCAGGTGCTAACCCAATGCACAGAAGAGATACTCATGGAGCACTTGCTTCATTAGCATCAGTTGCAAAGATTCCATTTAGACATGCTCAAGATGGTATTTCAAATACATTTTCGATTATCCCAGGCGCATTAGGTAAAGATGATCAAATCTTTATGGGAGAATTGGATTTAGATAGAGTAGCAGATTGCGGCAACACAGCATGCAACATCCCGAACCTAACAGAAGGATTAGATGCTGAATAATTCGCATATTAACAAGTATAATAATAGAAGGTAAAGGAGAATCATTATGTCAGTAAGCAAACCACAAATCGACAATTTAGTTTCAATGTTAGATGGATACGTAGAACAAGGTGGACATCACTTAAATGTTAACGTATTTACAAAAGAAACATTATTAGATGCACAAGCACATCCAGAAAACTACCCACAATTAACAGTACGTGTATCAGGATATGCAGTTAACTTCATTAAGTTAACAAAAGAACAACAAGATGATGTAATCTCAAGAACATTCCACCAAGGTATGTAATATGAGAGAGGGGCATATTCACTCCATAGAGAGCTGTGGAACAGTAGATGGCCCTGGAATTAGATATGTAATATTTACACAAGGTTGTCCGATGAGATGTCAATATTGTCATAATCCAGATACATGGAATCCAAGTAATGGAACAGTGATGACAGTAGAAGAAGTGTTAGAAGGGTTTTACACGAATATGGCATTTTATAAAACCGGTGGCGTAACAGTCACTGGTGGAGAACCGATGATGCAAATGGAGTTCCTCATAACTTTATTCAAGAATTTGAAAGCAAATGGAGTGCATACGTGCTTAGATACATCAGGTATCATGTACCAAAATCGCAATCGAAAATTCATGGATCAGTTAGAGGAACTTTTGCCATTAACAGATTTAGTAATGCTTGATATTAAACATATAAGACCAGATAAACACTTAGCGCTTACTGGTTGTAGCAATGAAGGCATACTAGCATTTGCGAGATATTTGGATCGGAAAAATGTGCCAATTTGGGTGCGACATGTAGTAGTACCAGGAGTAACATATTTCCAAGAATACTTGCAAGAATTAGGCACTTTTATGGGTACACTAAATAATATCAAGGCATTGGATGTATTACCGTATCATTCCATGGGAGTAATGAAGTACGAAGAATTAAATATCGAATATCCGCTTCTAGAAACACCTGATGGTACGACAGAAGAAGCAAGAGCGGCAAGAGAAACAATAATACAGGCCTACAAGGCGAGAAAACGCCTTGAATAATTAGGGAAAATGTATTAAACTGAAGACAGTTAGGAATGTAATTTACCTATAAATAATAAAAGGAGGGAAACGAAATGGCATATACAATTACAGATTCATGCATTAGCTGTGGAGCTTGCGAAGCAGAATGTCCAGTATCAGCTATCTCTGAAGGAGATGGACAATACGTAATCGACGCAGATTCTTGCGTAGATTGTGGCGCATGTGCAGCACAATGTCCAGTATCAGCAATCGAAGAATAATCGCGCAACAGCGAGCCAAGCACGGGAGTGCTTGAAATAATAAAGAGATAGTCCATCGTGCTCGCACGAAAGGGGCTATCTCTTTATTATTTCAAAGAATACAAAGTATTTGGCGAGCGTCGCGTGTTTCTAGAGCACCCGTATACATGGGTGCTCTAGAAAAGGACACAAACATCACCAGAAGCCATAGCAAGGTAGAAGAAATTCTGCTGAACGATTTCGTATTTCGTCGCATCCCCACTACATTTGACGAACGATTCCCCACCCACTAGGACAACCTCTATGGTATGATTATAGAGTAAAGTAGGAGGTAGGCATATGGGCGATATTCATTACATGATCTCAGAAGCGGCTAAAGGTATTGGAGTTGAGTCGCATGTACTTAGATATTGGGAAGAAGAATTAGAATTGACAATTGGGAGAACGGAGATGGGACATCGATACTATACAGAAGAAGATATGCAACTATTTCGATGCATCAGAAGGCTAAAGGATGAAGGCGTGTTGTTAAAAGAATTGAAAATATTAGTGCCAGAGATTCAAAAAGCTAAAAAATTCAAAAAACAAAATGATACAATTGTAGAAAAATCTAATATAGTAAAAGAAGACGTACATACTACACCTGAAGCAAAAGGGAAGGAACTTCTCAAAGTACCTCATGTAGATAGAGAAGAATTGCCAAAGATTAAAGGATGTAAACAAAACAAGAAGGTAAATACGGAAGAAGGATTTGTTGAAATCTTAAAACAAAATAATGCAGTTCTAGAAACTGAAATATGCGAAATGGTCACCAAATCATTAAAAAAGGAAATGGTTTACCTACTGGATGCAAAAGATCAGCTAGAAGATGATAGGTTTCGTCGATTAGACTCATTAATTCGACAACAACAAGTGCAAAGAAAAGAAGCGGCGAAAAAAGGTGCACCTACACTTATGAGACATGTGTTTGGGGTCTCATAGGAATTGGGAACGAAAATAAAGTCCCTAGAGGGAAACATCAAAGAGAAAATAGATGTTACACTCTAGGGACTTTATTTTTTATAATAGTTTTGATTTGTTAATATTAGGTAGTAGTATTTTTGGGGCGAGAAAGAGAGAAAATAAACTCGGTTCCCACACCTTCGGTACTGATAACATTAATATTTTCATTATGAGCATTGATAATCTCTTTTACAATGGCAAGACCAAGACCAGTTCCTTTTTTATCTTTACCACGAGATAAATCCGATTTATAAAAACGCTCCCAAATCTTATTGATATTCTCTTTAGGAATTCCCATTCCGTAATCCTTTATAGAAACAAAAATTTTCTCGTTCACTTCGGTTGTTTCTACGGTGATGGAAGAATCAATACTGCTGAATTTAATAGCATTATCTATTAGATTGTAGAGAATTTGCTGAACTTTACGTTTATCAGCAAATACACTTAAATGCTTTGAAGCAAGTAGCAGTTCGATAGAAATTCTTTTAGTAGTGCAAGTACCTTCGAAAGAAGTAGCTACATTTTTAATCATTTCATGTAAATCAAATCCTTCTTTATTAAGCAGAAGTTCCTTTGTATCGAACTCATTCAAGGAGAGTAAATCTTTTGTTAAATCTGTTAGGCGCTCAGTCTCAAATAATATAATATTAAAATACTTTTCTTGTAATTCATGCGGAATTGTACCATCAGCTAATGCAGTTACATATCCATTGATAGAAGTAAGTGGTGAACGAAAATCATGAGACACATTACCGATGAATTTCTTCTGATAATCTTCCATGTCCTTTAATTGAGAGGACATGTAGTTGAGCGAGGCAGACAAATAGCCCATCTCATCATGTGTGTATACGGGTATCTCGTATTCAAGGTTCCCAGAGGCATATTGAGTGGCAGCCTCTGTAATCTTTCTTAAAGGTCGATATATTAAGAAATGGAATGCCAATAAAATAATAAATGATAATACATAAATAATCAGTAAAGTGAGATATTGAGTCTGCATTGTTGCATTATAAGTTGACTCAACATAGTCATACGTTTTATGAATTAACACATACCCCGGTGTATAGAAGCCTACCGTGATTGGTGCAATTACGGTATAGGAGTTTTTGTTTAGATATCCATGATAATCTCCCGTCAATGCAGGAGCAGTTCCAGATTCTACTGGATTAAATCCATCAATAGAAATAGGAGGAGTGGCATCAATAGAAGAAATACCATATGCTAGCATAGATCCCTTTGAATCCACAATCCAGACAGAAGAATCGAGAGAAGTCTGCATACTTTGTAAAATCAACTTGAGTGTGTCACTGCTTTCTTCATTGAAAACGTTTGTATCGGCTACGAAAAATGAAGGTAATACATCGGAACCTAAGATACTAGCCTGTTGAGATAAATTCTCGACTTCAGTTTTTTCTAGACGGCTATATGTTAATTCAGAAGAAAGTGTTGCTACTGTAAAAACTGCAATAAATCCAAATATTAGATAAATGATGCAGAACTTGATATAAAGAGTACTTCGCATTATCTCACCTCGAACTTGTAACCGATACCCCAAACTGTGCCAATATTCCATTCATCGTGATCTTTGATTTTTTCACGAAGACGTTTGATATGAACATCTACGGTACGAGTATCTCCGATATATTCGTATCCCCAAATTTGGTCAAGTAATTGCTCGCGCGTAAATACTTGATTCGGAGAAGACGACAAGAAATATAGAAGTTCAATTTCTTTTGGAGGCATCTCTATTGTGGCATCATCACACACGACTGTGTAATTGGTAAGGTTGACAGTTAGGCCTGCATAGGATACACGTTTTTCTTTCTTGGAATTTGTGGCCTCAGTTTTGGCAGGTTGGTAACGACGAAGCACAGCTTTTACACGTGCAACGAGTTCTTTCGTATCAAAAGGTTTGATCATATAATCATCTGCACCTAGTTCCAATCCGAGCACTTTGTCAAATATTTCTCCTTTAGCTGATAACATAATTATAGGTGTTGAAGATTTAGCTCTGATTTCACGGCACACTTGGTATCCATCAATTCCAGGTAGCATCAAATCAAGTAATACTAAATTTGGCTCATAACTTGTAAAGGCTTGCAACGCTTCTTCTCCATCGTGCACACATTTTGTGTCAAAACATTCCTTGGCAAGATAGAGCGAAATTAACTCTGCTATATTTTCGTCATCATCTACAATTAAAATTTTCTGTTTCGCTATCATAATTTTTATTCCCCCCTATTTGAATTCTACAATAGTTACACCGGCGTCGCCTTCACCGAATTCCCCAAGGCGATAAGATTTTACATATTTCAAACATCTAAGATATTCATGAACACCTTTACGTAGTGCGCCAGTTCCTTTGCCATGAACTACGCGTACAGAACTCAGGTGTGACAGGTATGCATCATCTAAGTATTTGTCGAGAACGGCAATTGCTTCATCAACGGTTTTTCCCAGTAAATTGATTTCCGTGCTCATATTCATAGATTTATTTAGTTTCATTTTTCCAGTCGAAGTCTTTTGTAGCTGCTTTGTAGTAATTACGGCTTCTTCCGTTATCTCCAAATCGGAGATATGAACTTGGGAACGTAAAATGCCCATTTGAACGAATAGATTTCCTTTGGCATCAGGTAAGGTGCTGACAGTTCCAGAAAGGTTCATGCTCAAGACTTTGACAGATTCTCCTAATTTAAAATCACTAGGTTTATAATTTTTCTTAGGCTTTTGAGTTTGTAACTTGCTAGTGCTGTTAGTAGTTTTAATCTTTTGGCGAAGCTTTTCACGTTCCCGTTCCATATCAGAAACAGAGATGTGGTGGTCACCAAACTTTCGGAAATTCTTTATTGTTTCATCAGCAACTTCTTTTGCTTCGCGAAGGATTGCGTTTGCCTTTTCGGTTGCGTCAGCGAGTATTTTTTCACGTTGAATATCTATTTTTTCTTGCTTTGCTTTTTGTTGTGAACGTAGTTGTTCGACTTCGCGTTTGTATAAAGCAATTTCAGCACGTTCTTCTTCGATGATTCTACGGCTAGTATCTAAGTCAGATAGTACATCTTCAAAGGATTCATCTTGTTCAGTCAGATGTTTCTTCGCTTCTTCAATGATGAAATTTGGTAATCCTAATTTACTAGAAATAGCAAAGGCATTACTTTTTCCTGGAATTCCTATTAATAAGCGATAGGTAGGTCGTAATGTCGCAACGTCGAATTCACAGCTTGCATTTTCTACGCCAGGCGTAGTCAACGCAAAAACTTTCAATTCACTGTAATGTGTAGTTGCCATAGTACGAATGCCTCTTGTATGCAGGTGATTCAAAATAGCAATGGCAAGCGCAGCACCCTCAGTAGGATCGGTGCCAGCACCTAATTCATCAAAAAGCACTAAGGAATCCTTTGTTACATTCTTAATGAAATGTACGATGTTTGTCATGTGAGAAGAGAAGGTACTAAGACTTTGCTCGATGCTCTGCTCATCTCCAATATCAGCAAGTACATGACGAAATACAGAGAGTCTCGAACGATCAAGCGCAGGAATGTGAAGACCGGATTGTCCCATAAGTGTAAATAATCCCACAGTCTTAAGCGAAACGGTTTTTCCACCTGTATTAGGTCCTGTTACAATGAGTAAATCAAAGGTATCACCCAAGGTAAGGGTAATCGGTACCACGGTTTTTTTGTCTAACAAAGGATGTCGACCTTGGCGAATATGAATAATACCCTCATTATTAAATAGTGGCATGCTAGCATTCATATTCAAAGCCAAATGTCCACGTGCAAAGATAAAGTCTAGTTCAGTAAGAATCTTATAATTTGTACGAAGTTCCACAATGTATGGTGCTGATTCTTCGCTTAACTTCGCTAAAATCACTTGTATTTCTTCTTGTTCTTTACCATAAAGTTCTTTTAAGTCGTTGTTCAATTTAACAACCGCCATTGGCTCAATAAATAAAGTAGAACCGGAAGCGGATTGATCATGAATCATGCCGTGTACATGATTTCGATTTTCAGCCTTCACAGGGATACAGTATCGATCCCCGCGCATGGTGATAATAGCATCTTGCAAATAAGTACGAAGAGACCCATTTACCAAGCTATTAAGTGTGGAATGTACACGATCATTCATAGAATTGATTTGACGACGAATATTCTTTAAGGTGCTACTAGCATCATCACTGATTTCATCTTCGCCTAAAATACATCTTCGGATTTCGTTTGAAAGCGGAAAAACAGGTTCTAGTTGATTAAAGTATACGTCGAGGCAATCTTCAGATGCATCTGCATTGTCATGTCGCCCATAGGATTTTATGCGACCAGCAGTCTCAAGGAGTTTTGCGATATTTAGCAATTCTAGGCTAGAGAGACTCCCTCCAATTTCTAGGCGCATCATGGACGCTTCAATATTATAGCAACCGCTAAATGAAATGCGTCCTTTTTTTACTAATCGAGAGAAGGCAGCAGCAGTTTGCTCTTGCATCGTCTCTATTGTTTCTATATTAGTAAGAGGAACAAGTTCTTTGCACAAAGCTTGTCCGCTAGGGCAAGACGCTTGTTCGGTTAGTAATTCAATGATTTTGTGATATTCTAATTTTTGTAATGTTTTTGTATTCATATTTAACCTCAATTTCTATACATAAGTTTATTTTAACTCATAATGTATCTGTTGAAAAGAAGAAATCAATATTGTATACTAGAAAAAGAGATGTAAAGGAGAAAAACTCATATGCCGGAAGATAAAGAGCCAATGGAAGATTTTTCGTTTTTGCAAGAAACTATCAAAAAGGATAAAATCAATGGAAGACGTTTTCAAAAGAATGTTGTAGTAATTGGAATACTAGGTATTGTTTTCGGAATAACAGCTAGTATTAGTTTTACTGTTGTAAAACCATGGATGGAGTCTGTGATGAATCCAGAACAGAAGGTTTCTATTCCGCTTGATGAGGAGCCTGAACAAGTTATTGATGTAGATCAGATGAAAGAAGAAGTAAAAGAAGAAGTCATGCAGCAGATGGAAGAAAATCAGCTGTTAGAAGAGGAACAAGCGAGTGAAGAAGCAGAAGAGTTTGATCTAGAAAAGATGTATACTCAATTATACGAAGTGGCGCAACAAGCAAGTCAGAGTATAGTGACAGTATCAGTGAAAGAAGAAACAGATGAAGAAAATGTAGTGGGATTAGAAGATAATAGTGAAATGCAGTCTATCGGAGTTACAGGTTTGATTGTTGCAGATATAAATTCAGAAGTGCTTATACTTACACCTACCAATATATTGGATGAATCGCTTAAGATAAGTGTGAAATTTTATGATGGGTATGAAGTAGAAGCAACGATAAAACAAGAATATGATATTCTTGGATATGCGATTCTTAGTATCGAAAAGGCAGCGCTATCAGATGTGACGATACAAGTGGCAGAGCTTGGAAATTCTCTTGTTGTAAGTCAGGGTGCGCTGACTATTGCCATAGGGAATCAATTTGACTATGAAGATGGATTAGGATATGGTGTAGTAAGTTCTACAAAGAATGAGTTGAGCCTGCTAGATGGGAATTATAGCTTGATATCAACAGACATACCAGTGGCAGAGCAAGGGACAGGGATACTATTTAATAGTAGTGGACAAGTTATTGGTTTAATCAATACTAGCCTTACAGGAAAAACAGCGGTGGAAGCGATAGGAATATCCTCATTAAAAAGCATCATAGAGACGATGTCAAATGGAATTGATGTTCCATATATTGGTATTAAATATGTGGAAGTAACAGATGAGATCGCGGAAGCACAATCTATGCCAAAGGGATTATACGTCCAAGAAGTAGAGGCGAATTCACCTGCGATGGAAGCAGGAATTAAAGGCGGCGACATTATAACAGCAATTGATGGAAGTACAACAATTACAAGTAATGTTTATAAAAGTAAATTGCTAAAAAGTACGCAAGGTGATATTATAAGTGTTCAATGCTATAGAAGAGGTCCAGAGGATTATGTTGCATTAGAATTTGAAGTAACCGTTGGAGAAGAATAGTAGAAAGAGGATATAGATGAAATATATTAGCAGTTTACGCGAAGGCGATGTGGTGAGAGAGATTTATTTGTGCAAGGGAAAGAGAAGTGCAGAAACGAGAAATGGAAAACCGTTTGATAACCTTATCTTGCAAGATATGACAGGTAGTTTAGATGGTAAGGTATGGGATCCCAATTCTCATGGAATCGCTGATTATTCAGAGAAAGATTTTATTGATGTTGTAGGAGAAGTTATTAACTATAACAATCAATTACAACTCAATATCAAGCAGATTCGTGTTGCAGGTGCGGACGAATACAAAACAGCAGATTATATGCCGACTTCTGAAAAAAGTGTAGACAGCATGTATGAAGAATTATTAGGATATATCGGTACGATTGAGAACAGTTATTTGCGACAAATAGCAGAGTACTACTATGTGAAAAATGATGCATTTGTGGAAGTGTTTAAAGAACATTCTGCAGCGAAATCTGTGCATCATGGATTTGCAGGGGGATTGCTTGAACATACACTAAGCATTGTAAAGATGTGTGAATATTTTGCTGCAATGTATCCGATTCTAAATAGAGATTTGTTGTATACAGCAGCGATGTACCATGATATAGGAAAGATTAAAGAATTATCAAAATTCCCTGATAATGATTACACAGATGTGGGTCAATTGCTAGGACACATCATTATTGGAATCGAGATGGCGGGAGAAGCAATCAGAAGTACGGAGGGATTTCCTCCAGTGTTAGCAGATGAGCTAAAGCATTGTATTGCAGCACATCATGGAGAGTTAGAATATGGATCACCGAAAAAGCCGGCACTAGCAGAAGCATTGGCACTGAATTTGGCTGATAATGCAGATTCGAAAATGCAGACGTTGACAGAAATTTTTAAAAGTAAGGATTCTAAAGAGTGGTTGGGGTATAATCGCTTATTCGAGTCGAACCTTAGAAAGACATCTATATAAAAATATAAAAGTAAATAAAAAAAGCCTTGATTTTATGGAGAGAGCAGATGATTGCAGCTCTGATGAAATCAAGGCTTTTTGTGTGGATTTTAGTGCTCGCCACACTCGTGAGCATGTTCGTGATTGTGGCAAATAGAACCAGTTGAAACAAGTTCACCTTTTAAATATAATTCAACAGCTGCGACAGCGCTTCCTTCTACGCCTACAATTACTTCGATATTGCGTTCGTTGAAGATTTCAACAGCGCCGCCTCCCATGCCACCTGAGATTATTACTTCTACACCCAAATCACCTAAGTAATTAGGTAAAAATCCTGGACGGTGTCCTGGGTTAGGGATGCTCTCGCTTTTTACAATATTAGAACCTTCTGTTTCATAAATATTGAAATTTTCACAATGACCAAAGTGACCAGCTACCACTGTTTCCATAGATGCTACTGCAATTTTCATAATTTTTTCTCCTTCACATAAAATATAGTTTAATTATTTGAGTTACGTATAAATAGAACCTGATTGATATCAGTTTGTTCTCGCATTAGTGCTTGAAAGTAAATGAATTACTTCGTGGTACACTTTTTGAAGCGCATTACTTGCTGGGCAATCAATTTCAGCTAAAGTTTTTGCGGAATTAATAGCAAGTGACGCTTGTTTGTCATAAGGGATACGACCCACATAAGCTAGCTCATGTTCTTGGCAAAATAGTTCGATTCTTTCGGTGTTTTCCTCACTGGTATCCCATTTGTTTACACAAACGGCAACGTTTGTCTGAAGTATAGAAGCTGTTTTTACAATACGTTCCATATCACTCATTCCAGATAAGGTGGGTTCGGTGACAATTAGAACAAGATCCACACCACTTACGGAGGCGATAACAGGACAGCCAATGCCTGGAGAACCATCAATAATAGCAATATCCAATTTTCTGTTTGAGCTATCAGAGGAGCAGGCGGTTGTAAGCTGTGATTTGACAGCAGTTACTAATTTTCCGGAATTTCCACGGCCCATCTTAAGCTTTGCAGTGGAAAAAATAGCGGGTGTCGTGTGCAGGGTCAATGTACCTGCAATATCATCTTGCAGGGTAATAGCACTGTGCGGACAAACGTATTCACATACACCGCAACCTTCACAGTGATATTCACTCACGCTATATTGTTCACTAATTAGTTGAATCGCATGAAATCTACAGGATTGAAAGCAGAGCCCACATTGAATACATTTTGTAGGGTCTAGAAATGCTTTTTTTGAACCGTAGAAGTCGGAGACAACAGGGGATGTCGCTAGAATATTATCCGTGGTGGAGGTGCTTGTTACTAGATGGAGATTTGGGGCATCTACATCGCAGTCAGCAAAAGCATTTGCTTCTGAAAAATGTATAAAAGCGGCAGCAGTCGTAGTTTTACCAGTTCCGCCCTTTCCGCTGAGAATTAATAATTTTTTCATGAGCATACCTCCTTGCGTAAACGTGTCAATAAGGTTTGAA
>JAWXVA010000068.1:0-13195 GCA_044425815.1 Eubacteriales bacterium | reverse complement strand
ATTGTTTTTGTAATTCCGCAAAAATATTTTCGTTCGGTGTCTCTAAATCATATACTCCCCTGTATTTAATCATTCGTCTCCCCCTTATTAAATTATCTTACCTTGATTTTCTAGCATTCCCTCGTTGCATTTATTACTATGTACCAAAAAAGCAAACAACTGTGTACTATCTCTCCCATAATCGTCTGCTTCTTTGTACCTATTTAGTTAAAATTATACTTAATCATACCTTCTATGTCAACAATCCGCCGTTAATAAAAATCTTAATACCTAATGCCACAAGTACTAGGCCTCCAATCAATTCTGCTTTATTATTTAATTTCGTTCCTATTTGGATTCCAACTCGAATGGATATCGCACACATCACTAATGTAATAACCATAATTAATGTAACCGCATATAAAACAAACTCTATATGATAATTATTGAATGTAAGTCCCACACTTAAGGCATCGATACTTGTAGTTATGCCTTGTATCCATAGTAGTCCTTTCGTTAATTCCTTCTTACGACACTCTTTTTCATCAATTTCCTCATCATTCAATGATTCATATAACATCTTGATACCAAGTATTGATAGTAACACTAATGCCACTAAATGATTATATTCTAATATCTCCCAAGATATAAATCCCACACAAAAATATCCTAACAATGGCATAACTCCTTGGAATATTGCATATACCATTGCTATTTTAATAGAGTTTAAAATATTGGGTTTATAAATTAATCCATTGCTAGCGCAGATACAACTTGCGTCTATAGCTAATCCTATCCCTATCAAACATATATCTATAAATGTCATCTGATGTACCTCTTATTCACATAATTTTATTGGAATACTGCATTCTGTAATCTGCAATACATCACGTCATATTCATAATAAATTTCAAACGTTCCAACCACTGTTACCTCATCCCCTACTGTTGGATAGTCATCTGGATATACATAATCTCCAGCAAGCTCAAATTCTATCCCTTGCGCACAACATCCTAGTGCATCTTCTATAATTACTGAAAAATAAATCATGTCTGTTTCTTCTATCTCTAGAAACGAGAAAGCTCCCTGCATTTTAACCACTTGACCTACGTACTCTTCTGGATACATATACATATTATAAACTTCTGCATATACCATTGTAGCGCTTAAACTTGTTAAATCCACATCGATTCCCGATTCTCTCTCTATTTCTTCTGTCTCTATTTCTTCTGTCTCTATTTCTTCTGACTTAGATTCCGTTTCTACATTCATTTCATCTTCCTCGTTTGTTTCGACTTCTGAACCAATTTCCGTTTTCACTTCTGTCTCTACATTCTCACTTTTCTCTCCACATGCAGTCACCATCATTAATATAAATAATCCTATCAAGATTTTATTTCGTTTCATCACATTCACTCCTTACAATATGGTATTCGTAATAGTATAGCACAATTTTAAAATTATATGATATACTTATCTTCAAGCCTACCTAGAATTATATGTAAATGGTAGGTACTAATCTAACTAATCGGAGGTATCTTTATTATGAATAATAATGAATTTTGTACTTGTGACACAATTCATCAAAATGCAATAGATATAGTTTCACAAACCATGCTAACACCTGAAGTCATTTCCTACATCTCAACATTATTTAAGATTCTAGGAGATCCTACGCGCGTCAAAATCGTTTGGGCTTTAGAACAGCAAGAATTATGTGTCTGCGATATTGCCACTACATTAGAAATGAGTAAATCAGCCATTTCACATCAGTTAGCCTTATTACGAAAGCACCATATTGTAAAACCTAGACGTTCTGGAAAGCAAGTATTCTATAGCTTAGATGATGAACATATTACACTCATCATCGAAATGGCAAAAAATCATGTTTGTCATATACATTCAAATTAGCATTGACATATGAGTACCTATTCAACTATAATAACAGTTGAGTAAGTACTCATATGTTTTTTAAATTAAAATGCGAAAGGTTGGATTTTTTATGAAAAAAATATTTAAACTAGAAGGACTTGATTGTGCACACTGTGCCGGATTAATGGATGCTGATATCAAAAAACTTGAAGGTATCGAAGAAGGATTTGTAAATTTTCTTACAACGAAAATGGTTCTTGTTGCCGATTCAGCTGTTATGCCCGAACTGATTGAAGAAGCAACGAAAATCGTACATAAGTACGAGCCTGATGTAATCGTAAGAAAGGCATAAAATACTATGACTAAAAATCAAAAACGGCTAACGAAAATTTTACTTGGGCTAGGAGTTTTCACATGCTCTGCTATTGCAAGTTACTATTCTGCATCGCTTCAGCTAGTCCTTCAAATTATATCTTATGTTATTCTAGGATGGGATGTCGTCTACAAAGCTCTTAGAAATATCAAAGGTGGTAATGTATTTGATGAGAATTTCTTAATGAGTATTGCAACAATCGGTGCCTTTGCGATAGGGGAACATCCAGAAGCTGTTATGGTTATGTTCTTCTATCAAGTTGGTGAACTCTTCCAAAGCTATGCGGTCAATAAATCGAGAGCCTCTATTGCTGAATTAATGGATATTCGTCCGGACTATGCTAATTTATTAAATGAGGATGGCTCCTTTAGTAAAGTCGATCCTGATGAAGTCATTGAAGGTCAATTCATCGTTATTCATGCAGGAGAAAAAGTACCTCTTGATTGTGTTGTTGTTAGCGGCACCTCTACGCTTGATACTGCTGCACTAACTGGAGAATCATTACCACGAGATGCCTCAGAAGGCACTACTTTGCTGAGTGGTTTTATCAATATAACAGGGCTTTTAACCGCTAGGGTCACGAAAGAATTTTACGACTCTACTGCTAGTAAAATATTAGATTTGGTGGAAAATGCTGCTATGTATAAATCGAAGCCAGAAAATTTTATCACTAAATTTGCCAAGTACTACACCCCTTGTGTGGTACTAAGTGCTATCTGTTTAGCAGTGCTCCCTCCGCTTCTATTAGAAGGCGCTATATTTTCTGACTGGTTCTATCGAGCACTGACTTTTCTCGTTATCTCTTGTCCTTGTGCATTAGTTATTTCAATACCGCTCACTTTTTTCGGTGGAATTGGCGCCTGTTCAAAAAATGGGATACTCGTAAAAGGCAGCAATTATTTAGAAGCACTTTCTCAAGTAAATACTATTGTATTTGACAAGACTGGCACATTAACCAAAGGAACATTTCACATCGCAGAAATCCATCCTGTTGGTATCACTGCTGATGAATTATTAGAAATTACAGCTTATGCTGAAAGTAGCTCCAAGCACCCTATTGCCCTTTCAATCATAAATGCTTATCCCCAAGAACTAATAACTTCTTCTATTACTATGCAGAAGGAAATCCTCGGATGCGGAGTGATTGCTACTATTCACGGTGATGAAGTCGCTGTTGGAAATCAAAAACTACTAGCTACATACAATATCTCTGGATTGGATACTTCTGATAAAGTTGGCTCTGTAGTTCACGTTGTTAGAAATGCCATTTACTGCGGATATATTGTAGTTGCTGATGAAGTGAAGGAAGATGCTAGCCGAAGCATTACACAGTTGAAGCAACTATGCAACCTCCATACAATTATGTTGACAGGCGATGTTGATTTAATCGGTCAAAAAATCGGAGTTCAACTGGGCCTCGATGAGATTTACACAGAATTATTACCAAATGACAAATTAGAAATCGTACAATCACTTCAAGAGACTTCAAAAAAATCCATAGCATTTGTAGGCGATGGAATTAATGATGCTCCAGTATTATCTATTGCAAATGTAGGGATTGCTATGGGAGGGCTCGGCTCTGATGCAGCGATTGAAGCTGCTGACCTTGTTATCATGACCGATGAGCCTTCCAAGATATATACGGCTATGAAAATCTCTAAAAAAACATTATCTATTGTATATCAAAATATTTTCTTTGCACTCGGTATCAAAGGATTCGTTTTGATACTAGGTGCTCTAGGATTCGCTTCAATGTGGGCTGCTATCTTTGCAGATGTAGGCGTTATGGTCCTTGCAATCTTAAACGCGATTCGCGTTCTCTATACGAAGTTTGATTAAGCACATTTTCTTTATCATCTTCTATAATTCCCTCCGAATAATTTCTATCTTATTTGGAGGGCTTTTTAAGATATCTCTCCCTAAAAAATCCCTTGACAACAGCATAAGAATCTCTTATACTCAAAACAGTTAGTCTTATCTAACCATTTAATTAGTTAAATTTTTCAATGAGCACCAAGAGGTGCTTAATTAATGTCAGTCAGTTAGTTTTCACTAACTTTCAACATTAGAAATCACACAAATTCAAAGGAGGATTATATTATGAGTATTTCAATTGTAGGCGGTAATGACTGTATGGTACAAAAGTATAAGCAACTATGTAAGGATTATAATTGTAAAGCGAAAGTATTTACGCAACCAAATGCAATCAAACAAAAGATGGGATCACCTGATTTATTAATTCTATTTACTAACACAGTATCACACAAAATGGTAAAGACTGCATTAAGTGCAACAGGATCTTCTACTAATATTGTACGATGTCACTCTAGCTCGCTTTCTGCATTAAGAAATATTCTAGAATTACATGCTAATTAAATCTTAATTTTTTTTATCACGCTTGACATTTCGCAAATGATGAAATAAAATCGTTTGCAACATTCAAATTTTTTTCAAAGGAGATTTTATGAAACAAAAATTACTAGGTCTCAGTTTTCTAGCTACATCTATGCTACTTGTAGCATGTGCTACTACAGATTCTGATATTACAACTGATAACACCACTCAAAATACAACTGAAAACACAGAGGTGATTCACGAAACACTTAACATTGTTGCAAGTTCATTCCACGAATATGATTGGCTTACACAAGTAGTTGGTGAAGAAAACACTTCATTCAATATATCATTACTCATTGATAGCGGAGTTGACTTACACAATTACGAACCAACTGTAGATGATATTGCTACCATTACTTCTTCTGATTTATTTATCTACAATGGTGGTGAATCAGACACTTGGGCAGAAGATATTATTAGTGCTAATCCTGAATTAAACTCAATCAATATACTCGAGACTCTAGGCGATAACGTACAAACAGAAGTCCTTGTAGAGGGTATGGAAGCCCATGACCATGATCACGACGATGATGCTACTGAAGAAGAACATGATCACGACGATGACGCCACTGAAGAAGAGCATGATCACGACGATGATGCCACTGAAGAAGATGAACATGTATGGCTTTCTCTTAATAATGCAAGTATTGTATGCGAATATTATGCTGAAATACTTGGTTCATTAGATCCAGAAAATGCTGATACTTATAAAGCTAATGCACAGAATTATATCGAACAATTAGAATCCTTAGATTTAGAATATGCTGAAATGGTTTCGACTGCCGCAAGAGATACAATTATTGTAACAGATCGTTTCCCTTTCTTGTATTTATTCAATGACTATGATATAAATTATTATGCAGCATTTTCAGGTTGCTCTGCTGAAACAGAAGCAAGCTTTGAAACTATAATTTTCCTTGCTGAAAAAACAGCGGAATACAATGTGAATTACTTACTTATTATAGATAATGGCCTAGAATCATTAGCCTCTACTGTTGCTACAAATAGTTCGAACTCTGATGTAGAAATACTCGTATTGGATTCTATGCAATCTGTAACTAGAGAAGATATTGACGCTGGTGTTACTTACTACTCTATCATGGAATCTAATTTAGAGGTGCTAAGACTTGCTCTAGCAGAATAAGATGCTATTGAACTCAAACTTTTTTAATTAATTTATGAATCAAAGGAGATAACCATGCAAATCATATGCAAAGACCTCTCTATCGGATATAGTAATAGTCCCATACATGAACACATCAATTTTTCAGTTTCAAATGGTTCCTATACTTGTGTTATTGGAGAGAATGGTGTCGGAAAAAGTACACTTATCAAGACATTACTTGGGCTCATCCCACCTCTTAGCGGGTCGATAATTATAGAAAATAATTCAAACGGCACTGATATAGGTTATCTCCCTCAACAAACACAAGTCCAGAAAGATTTTCCTGCTTCGGTATTTGAAGTAGCTCTTTCTGGCTGTTTGAATAAAATTGGACTTCGTCCTTTCTACACTAAAGGCGAAAAACAATTAACACGAGATATGCTTGATAAATTAGGAATGCTTGAATATGCCAACAAAAGCTATAGCGAACTCTCTGGCGGGCAACAACAACGTGTTCTTCTAGCACGAGCACTCTGTGCTACTAATAAAATTTTATTATTAGATGAGCCAACAGCTGGTCTTGATATGGCCACAACATCAGATTTTTATCGCCTTATTAAAGAATTAAATCAAGAAGGCATTACTATTATTATGATTACACATAATCTAAACGATGCTATTGCAGATGCTGACTACATTCTATGCGTTGAGAGTAATGAAATAAAATATCTGACTAAGTCAAAATATCAAGAAGGAGCGATAAGAAATGAACATTATTGATACACTCCTCTATTATTTTTCTTTTTCATTCGTAGTATACGCTATGATTGTTGGCGTTTTAGTCGCTCTTTGCTCTTCTCTTCTTGGTGCAACCTTAGTTTTAAAGCGTTTTTCCTATATTGGTGATGGACTTTCTCATATTGCTTTTGGCTCTATTGCAATTGCATCTGTATTAGACATTGCCGATCAAAACCTTTTGGCATTTCCCGTTACAGCACTCTGTGCAGTACTTCTCCTTCGGTTAGGACAAAATGCAAAGGTAAATGGAGATGCAGCTATCGCCATGTTATCTGTCGGATCACTTGCCGTCGGATATTTACTACTAAATATATTCTCGGTTTCATCAAATGTAGCTGGTGATGTCTGTACGACATTATTCGGCTCTACTTCTATTTTGACATTAACCGAGACCGATGTTATAACTTGTATTGTCTTATCAATAGTTGTAATTATTATTTTTATCGTATTTTACAACAAAATATTTTCTGTAACCTTCGATGAGACATTTGCAAGAGCTACCGGAATCAATGTAGCCTTATATAATTTGTTAATTGCAATTGTAATCGCTGCAGTTATTGTAATCGCAATGAACCTCGTTGGTTCTTTATTAGTTAGTGCACTTGTAGTATTTCCTGCATTATCGTCTATGCGATTATTCCATCATTTTAGAACTGTTATCATTTCTTCTGTTGTTGTATCGGTTCTATGTGCCTTTACTGGCATATTACTTTCCATTATTTATGGAACCCCGGTTGGAAGTACTATTGTCACTGCCAATATCATTGTATTTTCTATTGCTTATTTGATAGAAAAACTACGTTCATAAAAAAAGAAATTCAGACATTAGTTATTACTTAATGCTTGAATTTCTTTTTTTGTAATACACAGTAAAAATAGCTGATATTAATAGTGCGCTAATCGGATATATCCACCTACTGTAAACGATATAAGCTGTATGAAGATTATCCCAATAAGATTCGATCGCTTGCTAAGCTTTCTCCTGAAAGTTCTGCAAATTTCTTCAGCAAATCTTCTTTGGTAAGTGCCGCCTTCTCTTCTCCTGCTACATCAATGATGATTTTCCCCTGATTCATCATAATCAATCGATTTCCATGGGCAATCGCATCATTCATATTATGTGTAATCATCAGCGTAGTGAGCTGATTTTCTGCAATAAGCTGATCTGTAAGTGCTAGTACCTTTGCTGCTGTTGCAGGATCAAGTGCAGCTGTATGTTCATCTAATAACAAAAGCTTAGGCTTCTGAATGGTAGCCATCAATAATGTCAAGGCTTGGCGTTGTCCCCCAGAAAGTAGTCCTACTTTAGATGTTAATCGTTCTTCTAATCCCAAATCCAATGATTTAAGTTGCTCTATATATTCTTTTCGTTCTACCTTTGTAATTCCAGGACGAAGAGATCGCTTCTTTCCACGCCTAGCAGCAAGTGCTAAGTTCTCTTCTATTTGCATAGTAGGTGCAGTTCCCATCATAGGGTCTTGGAATACGCGTCCAATGTACTTTGCACGCTTGTGTTCTGGCAACCCGGCAATTTCATGTCCATCGATAGAAATATCTCCTTGGTCTATAGGCCAAACACCCGCTATAGCGTTAAGCATCGTTGATTTACCAGCGCCATTTCCGCCAATGACTGTAACAAAATCACCTTCATTAAGCTTAAAATCAATCCCATTAAGTGCCACTTTTTCATTTACTGTATTAGGATTGAAGGTTTTATAAACATTTTTTATTTCAAGCATGTTTTTTTACCTCCTTTAATATGCGATTGTGCATACTTCTTTTGCCAATAAGGAACTGCTAAGAAAATGGCAACGATAGTAGCTGAAAGTAATTTTAAATAATTTGCGTCGAGTTTCATCCATAGTACCACTTGAATAACTGCATAATAAATAACTGATCCCAGTGCTACTCCTACTAATTTAAGTGCAAAGTTGTTGAATATCTTTCCAAAAACTGCTCCACCAATAATAACTGCTGCTAAACCGATAACGATAGCGCCACGCCCCATATTGATATCTGAAAATCCTTGATACTGCGCAAGCAGTGCTCCTGATAAAGCAACTAACCCATTTGAGAGCATAAGCCCAAGAACTTTCACGAGATTTGTATTAATACCCTGTGCTCTAGACATGTGTTCATTCGCTCCTGTCGAGCGAAGAGACGCACCAAGTTCTGTTCCGAAGAACCAATATAAAATTGCGATAATCACAACTATAAAAACTGCTACAATAAATACTGGGTTCTCTGTTGGGTTCGTACTCTTAACATTGCCTAGCGAAACCAATAAATCTAATGATGTACCACTGATTGCTTGGTTTGACTTACCCATAATTGCCAGATTCACAGACCATAAGCCAAGCTGTGTCAAAATACCTGCTAGAATTGCAGGTATTCCCATCAATGTATGTAGTACCCCTGTAACAAATCCTGTTACCATACCTGCAAACACTGAAGCAAGTAAACTAATCCAAACATTAAAACCTGCAAGCATCATCATGACACAAACAGCTGCACCCGTACAAAGACTTCCGTCAACTGTTAAGTCAGCAATATCCAAAATCTTATAGGTGATATACACACCTATTGCCATAATTCCCCAAATCAGTCCTTGTGAAATTGCACCAGGCATTGCACTAATTAACTGAGCTGGATTTAAACTAGCGAAATATGCAAGAATATCCATAACTATCTTCCTTTCATCCTACACCAATTGCCGCTTGTCTAAATGAGCAAGCGGCAATCAATATAATTTATTATTTTTATTTTTATTCTGTTTCGATAGCTTCGTAGCCATCTGGTACAGTAAGTCCTAATTCTTCACAAATTGTTGCGTTGTATTTTGCAGTAAATTCTGGTGCATATTCAATCGGCATTTCTGTAACATCCGATTCTCCACTTAGAATAGCTACTGCCATTTCACCTGTTGCATAACCAAGATCATAGTAATCAATCGATAGTGTAGCAACTCCACAGATAGATGCGATACCTTCTTCGCCTGCTATAACTGGAACTCCTGCTGGTTGACAAATATTATAGATAATACTAGCGTTACTTGCTACTGTGTTATCAGTTGGTACGTAGATTACATCATTTGCATCTACTGCCGAAGTAGTAACTGAAGCTAAATCATTAGAATCTGTAAATGGATATAATTCACAAGCGTAACCTAACGCTTCAAGTTCTGCCATAACAACATCTACTTGGTATTGTGAATTCGCCTCTGCAGAGCAATATAAAAGACCAACTGTTTCAGCATCTGGGAACCATTCTTGTACCATAGCTGCTTGCTCATCTAATGGAGCAAGATCTGAAGTACCAGAAATATTAGTTCCAACCATTCCATCGAAATCATCGATGCCAAGTGCCACACCATATTCTGTAACGGAAGTCCCTAAAATTGGGATTGTTGTTGTACCTGCTTGTGCTGCTTGTAATGCTGCTGTTGCATTTGCCATGATTAAGTCTACATCTGAAGAAACGTAGCCGTTTATAATCGTGCTACAAGTAGCCGACTCACCTTGTGCTGTCTGCACAATAATTTCTACTTGACCTGGAAATGCTGCTTCTATTGCATCGCTAAATCCTTGTGTTGCTGCATCTAGAGCATCATGCTCTACCAATTGGCATACCCCTATAGTATAAAGAATTTCTGCGTCTGTTGTTTCTACTGTTTCTGTTGTTTCTGTTGTTTCTGTTCCTTCTGTTGTTGCCTCTGCATCTGTGCTATCACTTGTTGAACCACAAGCAGTCATCGATAACACCATGATTGCAATCAGTAATAATGATAAATGTTTTTTCATGATTTTCTCCCTTATGCTCTAAATATTTTCTGTACTTTATCACTTTAAAGCAATTAAGTGAAAAGTACAAGAGAGAAACTCTATAATTTTGATATACCAATAATATGATTCTTAGTCAAATTGCACAATTTTTTTAAGTTTCACTAAAATTTCCCATTAACACTTATAATTACGAATGCTAAATTCTCCCTTAACTTACAGGTTTACTCTAATGTTTGTTGGTAGTTCCATTTCATCTTTCATACTAATAAATCCATACTTTTCATATAGAGGTCTTCCAACACTTGTTGCTTCAAGAGTAATCGCATTTATTTTTTTATTTCTAGCCTCATTCACTAAAATATCAAGAAGTTTATATGCGCTTCCTCTTCTTCTATAGTTTGGCTTTGTATACATATTCATTATATACGCCTTCTTTCCACTTGGA
Source organism: Eubacteriales bacterium (assembly GCA_044425815.1). Lineage (GTDB taxonomy): Bacteria > Bacillota > Clostridia > Lachnospirales > Lachnospiraceae > CAUPWF01. The sequence goes on along the minus strand of JAWXVA010000068.1, from coordinate 2,444 downwards.
TTATGATATGTTGGCATCACTTCAAAAAAACTTACTGCACCTGCACCAACAAATTCCTCACCAAAAAACACAAGATAGGCGCAATGATTTTCATTTTCTAAATTATTTTGATAATATCTATAAGTTTCCTTTCTCACATCACTCATATCAACATCATCGGACAATTGATTTGCAGATTTTAATACTTCAATTCGTACGTCTGTCAAAAAATCAATGTCATCTATACTTGCCTTTTTATAGGTGAAACTCATGTATTCCCCTCCAATTACAATCTATTAATTTCGTTGCATAATAGGTATCTGCTGTATATAATGCTACTACTGGATTATGCCCCAGAACTCTATCTTTAACTACTAATGTTGTGGTTGGTGCAACTGAATATTTATAAAACATACTATCATGTCCTACACATAAACCTACTACTATATTAATATCCGTTTCTTGTTTTGCCAATAACTCCGCTTGTAGTATTGGATTACATGTATTACATCCAATCTGTGCACACTCTTCCGGAATTCCTATTTCAACTTTTGCAATCTCACCAACTTTGCATCCGACCCCATACACTTCAAATCCATGATTTCTTAGAATCTTTGCTAATACACGACTTTCTTTAAGTAATCCCACACATGTAGCTATTCCAATCTTCTTCACATGCAACTTTTTTGCCCATTCAATAGTTTCTTGTACACGTGTCATCTGACAGTAATTTTCGTATTCAACTTTTGCACTAGCCACCATCACATTTTTATTTTCCTCTAGCAAATATCTCTGCCTCACTTCATCACGCAACTTTTCTTCCGTATGTTGTGACACACAGAATGCAGGATGTTTTTTCCCTTCCGAATCGCATGCTTTTGCCCCACAATCGATACAGCTTAATGTCATTCTGTCCTCGTTCTTTTTCATGCGTTAGTGCATGTTGCATATAAGTGATTGCTAAGTTCTTTAACCACATTTCAAAAGCCCTTGCTATGTCAATACGTTAATTTTCAAATTGGACTAACTTAAATTCCTCATTGACACTTATAGGCGTAAATGCTAATATACTTACATAAAGAAGCGGGTTTTGACTAAGTAGAATTTATAATTTGAACGGGTTGCACGTTTCTTTTTTTATATCCAAAACATCGTATAAATATAACTTTCCATCTTGAGCATGTCGAATCAACATTGAAGCATGAAACACATTATATCTTTCTAGTTCACCATTTTCATTATATACAGGTAGTGCAAATCTTGAATCATATCGATACCAACCATATTTTGCATTTCTTATATGCTTATTTTCTATGTTATCTCTATGATATTTACCAACTGCAATTTCTATTAATTCTGGAATTCCTTGTGCTGCATTCGCTTTCGCTTTTGCGCTTGCTCCCTTTAATTGATATGTATATTTAGAACCTGTAAATTCATTTGGAAAATCATTTCCGATATATACAAGATCATTCGATTCTACAATCCCATAAAATTCTCCAACATATTGTTCCAAATAATTCTTTACTTCTGACTAGTTAATAGCTCGTTTCCCTTTAAAAAGGACATCATGAATAATCACAATTTTTTCTCCATCAAGGTCTTTAATAATACTAATATTCCTATCCATTAATACGTACCTCTTTCTATTATTTTATTTTGGGGCTGCAAATGATTGATCCAATCACTGATATAACTGAAATGAAATTAGAATATTTTTTATATACGGAAAGTTTAGCATATACTTTCTCTAATAACAATCACTTAAGGTTAAAATAAGATACTACAAATAAAGGTGCCCACACCCGCAGACACCCCACTCCTATAACCTTCTAATATTCTCAAATGTATTGAACAAATCCAATTTCCCATACCCCTCTTGTGTCAAGTAGTTGTCACGTGCTTTTCCACCTTTTTATACAGAGAAGCCCTACGAAATCCATTGTTTTCGCAAGGCTTGTGTTAATGCTAAGTTAGCAAAAATAGGTGTTAGATAATTGCTAAGTTATAATGTCGCCCTTTTTCTTATCACACATACCATTCATTCAATTATCTCCATTTGAACTATCCGATATTTTCAGATAGTTGCATTTTCATCCCCTCACAAATCATTAATCTCATCATTCAATATTTGTTTACTAATTTCCTCCATCTTCCCATCGTGCTTTCTTATTAAATAAACTCCTGCTTGTATAGATTTATTCTCTATTAGAATCTGATACTTATCGAGCATATTTACAACTATCTCTTTAACTTTAGCACCTTCTTCAAAAGCATCATAAATTATCTTTTCCAAATACTTATAATTTCTTTTATCACCTAGTTCATCACTGAAAAGAGCCGATGCTGCTACTAATGCCGTTCTCATATATACTGCATTTTCTTCAAACAACTCAGAATGAATGCATATCCCCATCTGTTCAATATACTTACTGCAAAACGTTACTATAGTTCTTGTATTCCCT
>JAWXVA010000219.1:0-2400 GCA_044425815.1 Eubacteriales bacterium | reverse complement strand
GCTTTGGTTATTTCAAAATCATAAATAAATGGGAGAAGGAGGAAAAATAATGACGTCAACAAAAGAAAGAATTGGAAACTTGATGTGCCATTTTTATTTAATAATATTATCATTTATAGCCTTTTTCCCATTGCTTTGGATTATATTATGTTCGTTAAAAACATCAAGTGATTTAACATCTAATCCAACCCAATTACTACCAACAAAATTCACATTGGAAAATTTTATACATGTAATCGATGATTTGGGATTTGCTACGAATATGGGGAATAGTGTATTGATTTCATTAACTACGACGTTAATAGCAATCATAATTTCTTCCATGGCAGCATATGGAATCGTACGATTTTTCCCAAAGATGGGATCGATGATGTCTAAAGTATTAGTAACTACATATATGTTCCCGCCAATTTTATTAGCAGTTCCATATTCTCTTGTCATGGCGAATTTAGGATTTACGAATACACGAGTAGGATTAGTAATTGTATATTTATCATTTAGCGTACCTTATGCAGTGTGGATGCTGGTGGGATTTTTCAAAACGGTTCCAATCGGAATAGAAGAAGCAGCGAGGGTAGATGGAGCAAATAAAGTTCAGACCTTTGTAGGAATTGTATTACCACTTGTTATGCCAGGTATTGTGGCAACAGCGATTTATACATTTATTAATGCTTGGAATGAATTCTTATATGCATTAATTTTAATGAATAGTTCAGAAAAAATGACAGTATCAGTTGCGTTAAAATCACTTCAAGGAGCAGAGATACTCGATTGGGGAGATATGATGGCGGCATCAGTATTAGTTGTAATACCTTCGGTAGTATTCTTTATGTTTATACAGAAAAAAATTGCCGGTGGTATGACAGATGGATCAGTAAAATAATAGGAGGTTCAATGAAATGAGCAAGATTAGATATGCAGTAGTGGGAGTAGGATACTTTGGAGCAGAGCTTGGACGTATAATGAAAGAACAAGAGGGCGCAGAAATAGTAGCGGTTCTAGACCCTGAAAATGCAGAAATTATTGCAGAAGAATTAGGATGCGATGTGGAGACAGACTTGGATGTATTATATAGTAGAGATGACGTGGATGCTGTTATTGTAGCAACACCGAATTACTTACACAAAGATCCAGTAATAAAAGCAGCAGAACATGGAGTGGATGTGTTTTGCGAAAAACCAATTGCTTTAAGTTACAGCGATTGTAGGGCAATGGTAGAAGCTTGTAAAGAGCATAATGTTACATTTATGGCAGGACATGTTATGAATTTCTTCCGTGGTGTACGACATGCAAAACAACTTATCAATGAAGGGACCATTGGAGAAGTTCTATATTGTCATTCGGCTAGAAATGGATGGGAAGAGCCTCAAGAATCAATTAGCTGGAAAAAAATCAGATCAAAATCAGGTGGACACTTATATCACCATATTCATGAATTGGATTGTATTCAGTTTATTATGGGAGCACCAGAAACAGTGACGATGACAGGGGGAAATGTTGCACATAGTGGAGAACGATTTGGAGATGAAGACGATATGTTATTGTTGAATTTAGAATTTCCAAATAATAAATATGCAGTAATTGAATATGGATCAGCATATCATTGGCCAGAGCATTATGTATTAATTCAAGGTACAAAAGGTGCAATTCGTATCGATATGAAAGATGTTGCAATGACTGTTAAAACTGAAGCGGGTGATGAAGTATATACTGTTCATGAGAGCAAAGAAGAAGATGATGACCGTACGAGAATTAATTATAACGCGGAAATGGATGGGGCTATCATGTACGGGAAACCTGGTAAAAAACCGCCAATGTGGTTACACAGCATTATGAAAAATGAAATGAAGTATTTCAATGAAATTATGCATGGAATGGAATGTAGCGAAGAGTTTATACCTCTATTAACAGGGGAAGCAGCTTGTGCAGCGATTGCAACAGCAGATGCGTGCACATTATCACGAATGGAAGATAGAAAAGTGAAAATTTCAGAGGTTATAGGACAATAGGAGTTTGTTGCTAGATAGGAGAAACGATGAGAAACTTAGAAAAATATAAAGGGATTATTCCTGCATTTTATGCTTGCTATGAAGCAGATGGAAGTGTTAGTGTTGAACGAACAAAAGCTTTTACACAATATCTCATGGATAAAGGAGTAAAGGGGGTATATGTGTGTGGTTCTTCAGGCGAGTGCATTTACCAAAATAAAGAAGAACGTAAAATTGTGTTAGAAAGTGTAATGGAAGTAGCAAAAGGAAAAATGACGATTATAGCACATGTAGCTTGTAATAATACAGCAGATAGTATGGAATTAGCAGCACATGCAGAAATGTTAGGAGTAGATGCAATAGCCTCAATTCCTCCAATTTACTTCCGTTTACCAGATCATGCAATAGCAGC
>JAWXVA010000067.1:0-13263 GCA_044425815.1 Eubacteriales bacterium | reverse complement strand
ACGATTGTTGCAACTCTTCCTGAACCTACTGTACGTCCACCTTCACGAATAGCGAATGTTAAACCTTGCTCCATTGCTACTGGGTGAATTAGTTCGATTGACATTTCTACGTTGTCACCAGGCATACACATTTCTGTTCCTGCTGGTAAGTTACAAACACCTGTTACGTCAGTTGTTCTGAAGTAGAATTGTGGTCTGTAGTTGTTGAAGAATGGTGTATGACGTCCACCTTCATCTTTTGTTAATACGTATACTTGAGCTGTAAATTTCTTGTGGCAAGTTACAGTACCTGGCTTAATTAAACATTGTCCACGTTCGATATCTTCTCTTTTTACACCACGAAGAAGAGCACCAATGTTGTCCCCTGCTTGACCTTCATCAAGAAGTTTACGGAACATTTCAATACCTGTTACAGTTGATTTTTGAATTTCTTCTTTAATACCAACGATTGCGATTTCTTCGTTTACATGAAGAATTCCACGTTCGATTCTACCTGTAGCAACTGTTCCACGACCTGTGATTGTGAATACGTCTTCTACTGGCATTAAGAATGGTTGATCTGTAGCACGTTGAGGATCTGGAATATGTGTGTCAACTGCTGACATAAGTTCCATGATTTTGTCACCCCATTCGCCGTGTGGGTCTTCAAGACCTTTAAGAGCAGAACCTTGGATGATTGGGCAATCTGTAAACTCATATTCTTCTAATTGCTCTGTGATTTCCATTTCAACTAATTCTAATAATTCTTCATCATCTACCATGTCACATTTGTTCATGAATACAACGATGTAAGGAACACCTACTTGACGAGAAAGTAAGATATGCTCTTTAGTTTGAGCCATAACTCCGTCAGTAGCAGCTACAACAAGGATAGCTCCGTCCATTTGAGCTGCTCCTGTGATCATGTTCTTAACGTAGTCAGCATGTCCTGGGCAGTCAACGTGTGCATAGTGACGTGCATCTGTTTCGTACTCAACGTGAGCTGTAGAAATTGTGATTCCACGCTCTCTTTCTTCTGGAGCCTTATCGATGTTTGCGAAGTCTACAGCAGCGTTTCCTGAAACTCTTTCAGAAAGTACTTTTGTGATAGCAGCTGTTAAAGTTGTTTTACCATGGTCAACGTGTCCAATAGTACCAATGTTACAGTGTGGTTTGTTTCTCTCAAATTTAGCTTTAGCCATTTTGAATATCCTCCTTAATATAGAACCCTTCTTGGGCATTTTTTAGGTTTTTTTAATACTCGATACCCTAGATTATATTGCAAACCTTAGGGTTTTTCAAGTATTTTGTTATATTTCGTTAAAGATTAAGCATTCTTGTTTGATAATACTTTTTCTTGAACTGATTTAGGAACTTGTTCGTATTTTTCGAAGAACATTGAGTAGTTTCCACGACCTTGTGTTCTTGAACGAAGATTTGTTGAGTAACCGAACATTTCTGATAATGGAACAAATCCACGAACGATTTTACCACCACCAAGATCATCCATACCTTCGATACGTCCACGACGAGAGTTAATGTCTCCAATAATATCTCCCATGTACTCTTCAGGCATTGTTACTTCAACTTTCATGATTGGCTCAAGTAATACTGGCGCCGCTTTAGCCATAGCATCTTTGAATGCCATAGAACCAGCGATACGGAATGCCATCTCATTCGAGTCAACCTCATGGTATGATCCATCATATACTGTTGCTTTAATACCAACAACTGGGAATCCACCAAGTGATCCAACTTTTGTTGCATCTTCGATACCTGTTCCAATTGCTGGGATATATTCTCTAGGAATAGCTCCACCAACAACTTTAGATTCGAAGAAGAATGTTTGCTCACCATTAACATCAGTAGGTTCAAATCTAACTTTACAATGTCCGTATTGACCACTACCACCTGATTGTTTTGCGTATTTACTATCAACATCAACTTCTTTAGTAAATGATTCTTTGTAAGCAACTTGAGGTGCACCAACGTTAGCTTCTACTTTAAATTCACGAAGTAAACGGTCAACGATGATTTCAAGGTGAAGCTCACCCATACCAGCGATGATTGTTTGACCTGTTTCTTTATCTGTATGTGCACGGAATGTTGGATCTTCTTCTGCTAATTTAGCAAGTGACTCACCAAGTTTTCCTTGTGATGCTTTTGTTTTTGGTTCAATAGCTAACTCAATAACTGGCTCTGGGAATTCCATTGACTCAAGAATTACTGGGTTCTTTTCATCACAGATTGTATCTCCAGTTGTAGTTACTTTGAAACCGATAGCTGCAGCAATATCTCCTGCATATACTTTATCAAGCTCTTCTCTCTTATTTGCATGCATTTGAAGAATACGTCCAACACGTTCTTTCTTACCTTTTGTTGCATTTAATACATAAGATCCAGCATTGATTGATCCAGAGTAAACTCTGAAGTATGCTAACTTACCTACGAATGGGTCAGTCATAATCTTGAATGCCAATGCTGAGAATGGCTCTTCGTCAGATGAATGTCTAACTGTTTCATTTCCATCTAAATCCACACCATCAATAGCTGGGATATCAGTTGGAGCTGGCATATATTCAAGAATTGCATCTAATAATTTTTGAACCCCTTTATTTCTGTACGCTGTACCACAGCAAACAGGAATAGCAAGGCATTCACAAGTAGCTTTTCTCAAAACTGCTTTCATAGCTTCATTTGATGGCTCTTCACCTTCAAGGTATTCCATCATTAAATCATCATCTAATTCACATACTTTTTCAACTAATTCTGTACGATACAATTCTGCATCATCAGCCATATCAGCTGGAATTTCTGTAATAGAAATGTCATCACCTTTTTCATCATTATAGATGTAAGCTTGCATCTCAAATAAGTCGATAATTCCATGGAAATCATCTTCTTTACCAATTGGTAATTGAAGACAAATTGCATTTTTACCTAGTCTGTTTTTAATTTGTTCTACTGCGCCGTAGAAATCAGCTCCCAAGATGTCCATCTTATTGATGTAAGCCATTCTTGGAACATTGTATGTGTCAGCTTGACGCCATACGTTTTCTGATTGAGGTTCAACCCCACCTTTTGCACAGAATACACCAACTGCACCATCAAGTACACGTAGTGAACGCTCAACTTCAACAGTGAAGTCAACGTGTCCCGGTGTATCAATGATGTTGATACGATGCTCTTGCGCACCTGCTTTTGTTTTTGTCTCTTCTTGCATTGTCCAATGACAAGTAGTAGCAGCAGATGTAATTGTGATACCACGTTCTTGTTCTTGCTCCATCCAGTCCATGGTAGCAGTTCCTTCGTGTGTATCACCAATCTTATAGTTAACACCAGTATAGTAAAGAATACGTTCTGTTAGCGTAGTCTTACCAGCATCAATGTGTGCCATAATACCAATGTTTCTGGTTCTTTCTAACGGATAATCTCTTCCAGCCATTGTTAATTTCTCCTCTAGAATCTGTAGTGAGCAAATGCTTTATTTGCTTCAGCCATTTTGTGCATGTCTTCTTTTCTTTTAACAGATGAACCAGTGCTATTTGCAGCATCCATGATTTCATTTGCTAGTCTTTCTTCCATTGTTTTCTCGCCTCTTTTGCGTGAGAACATTGTTAACCAACGAAGTGCTAATGCTTGTCTTCTTTCAGTTCTAACTTCGATTGGTACTTGATATGTTGCTCCACCGATACGTCTAGCTTTTACTTCAAGCATAGGCATCATGTTGTTCATTGCTTCTTCGAACACTTCCATCGCTGGTTTCTCTGTTTTAGCAGCAATTCTTTCAAATGCTCCATAAACTATTTTTTGTGCAACACCTTTCTTACCATCAAGCATAATGCTGTTGATAAGTTTAGTAACAACTTTACTGTTGTACATTGGATCTGCTAATACGTCTCTTTTTTGAGTATGTCCTTTACGTGCCACGGTACTTCCCTCCTTAATTATACTTCGAAATAAATAAAATTTCGATTGAATTAACTCATCGGTACTCACATGTGTCTTTCTACATCTGTTCGGTTCGCACGGGACTCTCAATATATTATTGATTTAACCCGCAACCTACAGGAATCATAGTTCTGTTTGTGATACGATTCTTACTTAGTTTCTATGATGCAATCTTATTTAGCATCTTTTGGTCTTTTCGCTCCATATTTAGAACGAGCTTGTCTTCTCTTAGCAACACCTGCTGTATCAAGTGTTCCACGAACGATATGGTATCTTGTACCTGGTAAGTCTTTAACTCTACCACCACGGATAAGAACAACACTATGTTCTTGAAGGTTGTGACCTTCTCCTGGGATATAGCTAGTTACTTCGATACCGTTTGACAAACGTACTCTGGCAATTTTTCTAAGTGCAGAGTTTGGTTTCTTAGGTGTAGCAGTCTTAACGGCTGTACAAACACCTCTTTTGTGTGGTGCTGATACGTCTGTTGACTTCTTGTGTAAAGAGTTGTAACCTTTTTGTAAAGCTGGTGCTGTAGATTTCTTTACTGATGTCTGACGTCCTTTTCTTACTAACTGATTAAATGTTGGCATTCTTTTCACCTCCTGTAAGTATTGTGTTTGGTTGCGATTAAACTAAAATTGTTTAATTCTCTGCATACAAAAGATATGCCTATCTATGCATGCTTGATTATTCTATTACAAACATATCGAAAAGTCAAGGTTTTTTACTGTATATTAACTGTTTTTGTACCAGTTCTATCGATTAGTTGCTTCAGCTAGGATTACTTCATCTAAAATATAGCCATGTACCTAGAAATATTTTCTTTATGATCAATTTTCACTTCTTCAAAAAAATTCCATCTATATAAAGCTTTACACTTTTATAGATGGAATTCATTTTTTATTAAATATCTATATTTTCCAATTTAGTCATTCTAATAATGTCATCCATATTAAAGTCTGCTAAATCTACTTTTGTAGAAAAGTCATCTAAAATCAAATCATCATCATCGAAGTTGAACTCCAGTTCATCCAAGTCTACCTCATCTGTTGACAAACGTACATCTTGGTATTTTCTCATTCCTGTTCCTGCTGGAATAAGTTTACCAATAATAACATTCTCTTTCAAACCAATAAGTGGATCGACTTTACCTTTAATCGCTGCTTCTGTAAGAACTTTAGTAGTTTCTTGGAATGAAGCTGCAGATAAGAATGAATTTGTAGCAAGAGATGCCTTTGTAATACCTAACATTACTTGTTCTCCTATTGCTGGTTCTTTTCCTTCTTTTATTAGTGCTTCGTTTGTATCTTCATAATCCAAGATATCTACCATAACACCTGGTAAGAAACCTGTTTCACCAGCTTCTTCGATTCTTATTTTCTTAAGCATTTGACGAACAATAACCTCGATATGCTTATCGTTAATTTCTACCCCTTGAAGACGGTATACACGTTGTACTTCTTGTAGCATATAATCTTGTACTGCACGAAGTCCTTTGATTTTAAGGATATCATGTGGGTTTACACTACCTTCTGTAAGTTCATCACCCGCACCTAGTTCTACACCATCTTGAATCTTAATACGTGATCCATAAGGAATTAGATAAGCTTTCGATTCACCTGTTTCATGATTTGTCACAATAACTTCACGTTTTTTCTTAGTATCACTAATTACTGCTGTCCCTGCAAATTCAGTAATAATTGCAAGACCTTTTGGTTTTCTAGCTTCGAAAAGTTCTTCAACACGAGGAAGACCTTGTGTGATATCGTCTCCAGCAACCCCACCAGTATGGAAAGTACGCATTGTAAGCTGTGTTCCTGGCTCACCAATTGATTGTGCTGCAATAATACCAACAGCTTCACCAACTTGCACTGGCTCACCTGTAGCCATGTTTGAACCATAACATTTTGCACAAACCCCAACGTGTGATCTACAAGAAAGAATGTTTCTTACTTTAAGCGAAGTAATTGGTCCGCCGGTTTCATTCACCCCTTGCTTCATAATTGTTTCCGCACGTTTTGGTGTTACCATGTGGTTTTTCTTCACAAGAACATTACCATCTTTATCGCATACATCTACGCATGTATAACGACCTGTAATACGTTCTTGCAATCCTTCAATCTCTTCATTTCCATCCATAAATGCAGTCACTACCATCCCTGGTAGTTCTCCACCATGTGCACAATCAATTTCACGAATAATCAAATCTTGTGATACGTCTACAAGACGTCTTGTCAAGTATCCTGAATCGGCTGTACGAAGAGCTGTATCCGAAAGTCCTTTACGAGCACCATGTGCTGACATAAAGTATTCAAGTACATCAAGACCTTCACGGAAGTTCGATTTAATAGGAAGTTCGATTGTACGACCAGATGTATCTGCCATCAACCCACGCATACCTGCAAGCTGTTTAATCTGCTTATCAGAACCACGGGCACCTGAATCAGCCATCATAAAGATGTTATTATATGAATCTAGCCCATCTAATAGTGCCTTTGTTAATACATCATCTGTATTCTTCCATGTTTGTACAACTTCTTTGTATCTTTCTTCTTCCGTAATAAGCCCACGCTTATAGTTCTTAGTAATTTTATCTACTGTATCTTGTGCACTTTGAATCAATGCTGGTTTTTCTTGAGGTACAGTCATATCAGAAATCGAAACTGTCATAGCTGCTCTAGTAGAATATTTGTATCCAATAGCTTTAATACTGTCTAATACTTCTGCTGTTCTAGTAGAACCATGAGTATTAATTACTTTCTCTAGAATTTGTTTACATTGCTTCTTACCACAATGGAAATCAATTTCTGGTACCAGTTGATTTTCTTCCAATGTACGATCTACAAAGCCTAAATCTTGCGGAATAATTTCATTAAAAATAAATCGTCCCATTGTAGACTCGACTGTTCCAGTCTTCACTGTTCCGTCAGCCATAGCTTTTGTTATACGTACTTTAATTCTTGAATGAAGTGTAATTGCATCATTTTCATATGCTAAAATCGCTTCATTAATGCTCTTAAATACTTTACCTTCACCTTTAGCTCCTGGTCTCTCTTGTGTTAAATAGTAGATACCAAGTACCATATCCTGAGAAGGTACCGCAACCGGACCACCATCAGAAGGTTTTAGTAAGTTGTTAGGAGAAAGTAGTAAGAATCTACATTCTGCCTGAGCCTCCACAGAAAGTGGTAAATGAACCGCCATCTGGTCACCATCGAAGTCAGCATTATACGCTGTACAAACTAATGGATGAAGCTTAATTGCTTTACCTTCTACTAAGATTGGTTCAAATGCTTGAATTCCAAGTCTATGAAGTGTCGGTGCACGGTTAAGCATTACTGGATGTTCTTTGATTACATCTTCAAGTACATCCCATACTTCTGATTGAAGTCTCTCAACCATTTTCTTAGCACTCTTAATATTGTGAGCAACTCCGTTACCAACTAATTCTTTCATAACGAAAGGCTTAAATAACTCTATTGCCATCTCTTTAGGTAAACCACATTGGTAAATCTTAAGTTCTGGACCTACTACGATTACGGAACGTCCCGAATAGTCAACACGTTTACCAAGTAAGTTCTGACGGAAACGTCCTGATTTCCCTTTTAACATATCTGATAAAGATTTTAACGCTCTATTACCAGGACCTGTTACTGGACGTCCTCTACGACCATTATCAATCAAAGCATCTACTGCTTCTTGCAACATTCTCTTTTCATTACGAACAATAATATCAGGTGCTCCTAATTCTAAAAGACGTCTCAAACGGTTGTTTCTATTAATAATTCTTCTGTATAAATCATTCAAGTCTGATGTTGCAAATCTTCCTCCATCTAATTGAACCATAGGGCGAAGATCTGGTGGAATTACTGGAACAACATCCATAACCATCCATTCTGGGTTATTTCCAGAATTTCTAAAAGCCTCCACTACTTCAAGACGTTTTATGATTCTTGCTCGCTTTTGTCCTGTAGCTCCTACTAAACCTGTTTGTAATTCTTCATACTCTTTTTCTAAATCAATTGCTCCAAGTAATTCTTTTACCGATTCAGCTCCCATACCAACGCGGAATGCACTTCCCCATTGTTCACGTGCTTCTTGGTATTCTAACTCCGACAATACTTGCTTGTATTGTAGATTTGTTTCACCTTGATCTAACACAATATATGAGGCAAAGTATAATACTTTTTCTAATGTTCTTGGTGAAATATCCAAGATCAGTCCCATACGGCTAGGAATTCCTTTAAAGTACCAAATATGTGATACTGGTGCAGCTAAATCAATATGTCCCATACGCTCACGACGCACAGACGCTTTCGTAACTTCCACTCCACAACGATCGCAGACTACGCCTTTGTATCGAATCTTTTTATATTTACCACAATGACATTCCCAGTCTTTGCTTGGTCCAAAAATTTTCTCACAAAAAAGTCCGTCTTTCTCTGGCTTTAAAGTTCTATAGTTGATGGTCTCTGGCTTAGTTACTTCGCCTTTTGACCACTCTCTAATTTTCTCAGGTGATGCTAAACCGATCTTGATAGCATCAAATGTCATTGGTTGATATGTTGTTTCATTATTAGTATCTGTCATGAATAGGCACGCCCTTTCTATTCTTCAAAATCTACATCATCAGTATCTACATCAATAAAATCCAATTTTTGCTCTTCTTCTACTGACTCTTCAACTGCTACTAGTTCTTCGCCCGCAAATTCTTGCTTACTAAAACCATGTGCTCCATAAGACTCTTCATCTTTGTTATAACGTCTGTCTCCTTCAATTACGGAACGTAAATCTGTATCACCATAATCTACAGTTTCCATTATTTGAACTTCTGTATTGTCATCACGAAGTACTCTAACATCCAAGCATAATGATTGTAATTCTTTCAATAGTACTTTGAATGACTCAGGGATTCCTGGCTCAGGAATATTCTCCCCTTTGATAATTGCTTCGTAAGTTTTCACACGACCTACAACGTCATCTGACTTCACTGTTAAGATTTCTTGCAATGTGTATGATGCACCATATGCTTCAAGTGCCCAAACCTCCATCTCTCCAAATCTTTGTCCACCAAACTGCGCTTTACCACCAAGTGGTTGTTGTGTTACAAGCGAGTAAGGGCCTGTTGAACGAGCATGAATTTTATCATCTACTAAGTGGTGAAGTTTCAAATAGTGCATATGTCCAATCGTTACAGGGCTATCAAAATATTCTCCTGATCTTCCATCACGAAGACGTACTTTTCCATCTCTTGATAACGGAACACCTTTCCATAAATTTCTGTGTTCTCTATTCTCAGATAAGTATTCCAATACCTCTGGTAATAAATCCGCACCATGTTTTGCCACAAACGCATCCCACTCTAAGTTAACATAATCATTAGCCAAATCTAATGTATCCATGATATCAGTCTCATTTGCACCATCAAATACAGGTGTAGAAATATTAAATCCTAATGCTCTTGAAGCAAGGCTTAAGTGAATTTCAAGTACCTGTCCAATATTCATACGAGATGGAACCCCTAGCGGATTAAGTACGATATCAAGTGGACGACCATTAGGTAAGAACGGCATATCTTCTACTGGTAAGACACGGGATACAACCCCTTTATTACCATGACGTCCAGCCATCTTATCCCCTACTGAAATCTTTCTCTTTTGTGCAATGTAAATGCAAACTGATTGATTAACTCCTGGCGATAAGTCATCACCATTCTCTCTTGTAAATACTTTTGCATCTACTACGATACCATATTCACCATGCGGTACTTTAAGTGATGTATCTCGAACTTCACGCGCTTTTTCTCCAAAAATTGCTCTTAGTAGTCTTTCTTCTGCTGTTAATTCTGTTTCTCCTTTTGGAGTAACTTTACCAACTAGAATATCCCCTGCACGAACTTCAGCACCAATACGGATAATTCCTCGTTCATCGAGATCTTTCAATGCATCATCTCCAACACCTGGAATATCACGTGTGATTTCTTCTGGTCCTAATTTTGTATCTCTAGCTTCTACTTCGTATTCTTCTATATGAATTGATGTATAAACATCTTCTTGTACTAATCTTTCGCTTAATAATACAGCATCTTCATAGTTATAGCCTTCCCAAGTCATAAATCCAATCAATGGGTTTTTACCAAGTGCCATTTCCCCATTTGCTGTTGATGGTCCATCCGCAATTACTGTTCCCGCTTCAACTCTTTCGCCTTTGACAACGATAGGTCTTTGGTTATAACAGTTGCTTTGGTTACTACGTAAGAATTTAGTAAGTTTGTATGTTTTTCTAATTCCGTCATCTTGTTTTACCACGATTTCTTTTGATGTAGAGCGTTCTATAACACCTGCCGCTTCTGCAACCACACACACACCTGAATCGACTGCTGCTTTTGTCTCAATTCCCGTACCAACAACTGGTGCTTCTGTTGTAAGAAGTGGAACTGCCTGACGTTGCATGTTCGATCCCATAAGTGCACGAGTAGGGTCATCGTTTTCAAGGAAAGGAATTAATGCTGTAGCTACTGAAAATACCATCTTAGGCGATACGTCCATGTAGTCAAATACTGTCTTTTCGTATTCTTGTGTTTCTTCTCTATAACGACCCGATACATTCTTATGAACAAAATGTCCCTCTGCATCAAGGGTTTCATTAGCTTGTGCCACGTGATAATTATCTTCTTCATCCGCTGTCATATAAATAACTTCTTCTGTTACACGTGGATTTTTCGCATCTGTTTTATCTATTTTTCTATATGGTGCTTCAATAAAACCATACTCATTAATCCTTGCGTACGTAGCAAGCGAGTTGATAAGACCGATGTTTGGACCTTCAGGTGTCTCGATAGGGCACATTCTTCCATAGTGAGAATAGTGAACGTCACGAACTTCAAATCCCGCACGATCTCTTGAAAGACCACCAGGACCAAGTGCTGACAAACGTCTCTTATGAGTCAACTCACCAAGTGGGTTGTTTTGATCCATGAACTGTGACAACTGTGACGAACCAAAGAATTCTTTCACTGCTGCTGTTACAGGTTTGATATTGATAAGTGATTGTGGTGAAATACCTTCCATGTCTTGAGTCGTCATTCTTTCACGAACAACTCTCTCCAATCTTGAAAGACCAATTCTATATTGATTTTGTAACAACTCGCCAACTGCACGAATACGTCTATTTCCCAAATGATCAATATCATCAGCTTTTCCCATATCATATTCCAAATGAATATTGTAGTTAATAGATGCTAATATATCTTCTTTCGTCACATGTTTTGGCACTAATTCTTGGACATTCTTACGAATCGCTTCTTTAAGTTCTTCTACATCTCCTGCAGTTTCTTCAAGAATTTGTGCTAACATTGGATAAAATACCAACTCATGGATTCCTAATTCAGACGCCACTAATCCTGTAACTGCTTGTAAATCTACCATCATATTAGAAAGAATTTTGATATTTCTTTCTTCTTCCCCTGGATTTTCAACCCAAACATATGGTGCTGCAGCATTTTGAATATCCGTAGCCATAGCTCTTGTGATTTTTTCACCAGCTTCTGCAATAATTTCACCTGTAATAGCACTTGTTACAGTTTCCGCAAGAATTTGACCTTCGATTCTATTCTTTAGTGCAAGTTTCTTATTAAACTTGTAACGTCCTACTTTCGCAAGGTCATAACGTCTCGAATCAAAGAACATGCTTGTAATCAAGCTTTCTGCCGAATCCACAGCAAGTGGTTCACCTGGACGAATTTTTTTGTATAACTCTAATAAACCAGATTGGTATGTTTCAGAAACATCTTTACCAAAACTAGCTAAAATTTTAGGTTCTTCCCCAAACAACTCAATAATTTCAGGGTTTGTACCAATTCCAAGTGCACGAATAAGCACAGTAATAGGTACTTTTCTAGTTCTATCTACACGTACATAGTAAATGTCATTAGAATCCGTTTCGTACTCTAGCCAAGCTCCACGGTTAGGTATCACTGTCGACGAATATAATTCTTTACCAATTTTATCATGTGCAATCGCATAATAAATTCCTGGCGAACGAACCAGCTGACTTACAATTACACGCTCAGCGCCATTGATAACAAATGTACCTGTTTTTGTCATTAATGGTAAATCACCCATAAAAATTTCATGTTCGTTGATTTCATCAGTTTCCTTGTTGTAAAGTCTTACTTTGACCTTTAACGGTGCAGCAAATGTTGCATCTCGTTCTTTACATTCATCGATTGAGTATTTCACATCGTTTTCACACAATGTAAAATCTACAAATTCAAGACTAAGTGTTCCGCTGTAATCCGCGATTGGCGAGATATCTTCAAACACTTCTTTCATTCCTTCTCTTAAAAACCATTGATAGGAATCTTTTTGTACCTCAATCAAATTCGGCATTTGAAGTACTTCTTTTTGTCTCGAATAACTCATTCTAGAACTTTTTCCGGTTGTGACAGGACGAATTCTGTTTTTCTCCATTGACATTTCACTCCTTATATATTTATTGAAAAAAAGCTTTGTATTGCTGTTTCTAACGCATAATTCATGGCATAACATGCCACAATAGTGCATTTTTAACAGTAACACAAAGCTTTCCTATTGTCAATATTTTTTTCTATTTAATTTCTATTTTATTATTAACACTTTGTAAGCATTCTATTCTATCATCAATTTCCAAATAATATTATTCCTTCGATTGTTCTATATATAATCTCTATCTTGTTTTAGAATAAAATAACTATAAATTTTGCTGCTAGTACAATCATAACCAATGCGATCGGATACGTCGCTGCATATGCCGCTGCAACTTCATCCGTCTTAGCTACTGCAATTAGTGTTCCAAGCGCTGGTGTACTTGTCATTCCACCCGTTAACGATCCTAAGTTATTGAAGATGCTTAATTTAAACACATATTTACCTAAGAAGAATCCGCCAAACATCGGAACAAGCGTTAAGATAGCTCCATATATAAAGTATGATGGTTGCACATAATTCACAAAGTTAATTCCACCTGGAATTCCTGCTCCTACAAGGAATAAAACAAGTCCTAATTCCCGAAAGAAATTCAATGTGTTTTTATTAATGCTCAAATCAATATTTCCCATATGACCAAAATGGCCAATAACAAGACCCATAATTAATGTTCCACCTGCCGACCCAAGCGAAAAATCAATCCCTGGAATCGTAATAACGCCTAACATATTTCCCAAAACAACTGCTAGCATAAATGGAAAGAAATCCAGTGTATCAATCTTCTTTAATCTTTTCGCTTTTTCAACAATTTTAATCGAGCCCGCCGAAACAAATTTTTTACGCTCTTCTTCTATATTAACTTTCA
>JAWXVA010000218.1:0-2409 GCA_044425815.1 Eubacteriales bacterium | reverse complement strand
TGTACGCCCAGCATGGGTGTAATCTAATGGGTGTAAGTCCCTACCACGCCCTAATAGTGGGAAGTGTTTAGCCAAAAGCAAGGGTGTCCACCGCGAGGTGGAATCTGAAGGAAGCTAGCGGCAAAAGTCTGACCTGACGAACAGAAACTAGATACAAGGCTAAGGTGTAAGGGTAAGGTTGCATAACAAACCAAAGCCCAATAACTATTCGGAATTACACATAGTAAATCTAGCAGGTATAAGGCTGAAAGATTATATTCTTATCTGGGGAGGTCTCACAGACGTGTGGAGATAATTTAAAATCATAAACACGGAGTAAAGCTAGCTGTGAGAAGTCAGCAGCGGACATAGTACCGATATTATTGTATCGGGAAGGTCTAAACTTTAACTAAACGAGCAGTAAATGACTGTTACTCAATGAAAGGAAGAAAGCATAAAATATTAGCAGATAGCAATAGCTACCCCAATATGACTAGCACGGAATGCGAAAAGTACTGGGGAGCGCAGACTTTCATTGACATAATTGAAAACAACCTCGTGGAAGTAACACTTACGGAATCGACCTTAATGGAAGAAATCTTTAGTGACACCAATCTCAACTTAGCATACAAGCAAATAATGAGAAATAAAGGTGCGGGTGGAGTAGATAAGATGGGAGTAGATGAACTACTACCATATCTGCGAGCCAATAAAGACGAACTATTAAGCTCTCTTTTCAATGGGAAATATACTCCCAATCCAGTCCGCAGGGTAGAAATACCCAAAGGGAATGGTAAACTACGACCACTGGGAATCCCTACAGTCGTAGACCGCTTAATTCAACAAGCGATTACACAAGTACTCACAAGAATTTATAATCACAGATTTAGTAACTGGAGTTATGGTTTTCGACCACAGCGAGGCTGTCACGATGCACTACGCAAAGTACAAGACCACGTAAATCAAGGCTATAAATACGCAGTAGACCTAGATTTAGAAAAGTTCTTTGATACTGTCAACCATAGTATTCTCATAAGACTGCTATCAAAGACAATAAAAGATAATCGCATAATCTCGTTAATTCATAAATACCTTAACGCAGGAGTGTTAAAACAAGGTGTATTTACAAGAACAACTACTGGTGTACCTCAAGGTGGCAATCTAAGTCCTATTTTGAGTAATATTATACTCAATGAATTAGATAAGGAACTAGCAAGGCGAGGACACAAATTTGTACGCTATGCAGATGATTGCATGATTCTATTAAAGAGCAAGAAATCAGCAGAGCGAGTAATGCACTCTATAACAAGATTCATAGAATCTAAGCTCCGCTTAAAGGTAAACAAGGAAAAGACGAAATTCGGATATATCAGAGGGATGAAATTCTTAGGATATAGTTTTTATGTTAAGAATGGCAAATGCCGACTTGGATTACATAAAACCAGCTTGCAGAAGATGAAATCTAAACTCAAAGAGATAACATCAAGAAGTAATGGTATGGGCTATAAAACAAGAAAACGAACACTTAAACAATATATTCAAGGTTGGATAAACTACTACTGTCTAGCAGATATGAAGAGTACTTTGAAACGCATAGACGAGTGGTTAAGGCGACGATTAAGAATGTGTATGTGGAAATACTGGAAGAAAATCAAGACGAAGTTTGAAAACCTCATTAAATGTGGAATTGATAAACAGAAGTCTTGGGAGTGGGCAAATACACGCAAAAGCTACTGGCGAACAGCGAAAAGCCCTATACTTCACAGAGCCATTACAGCTAATAAGATGCGCCAAGCGGGATACACTTTTCTGAGTGACTGTTACAGTAAGTATTATCGTAATTAGAGAACCGCCGTATGCCGAACGGCACGTACGGTGGTGTGAGAGGTCGGTGAGGGAAATAATCCCTCACCTCCTACTCGATTATATTTACCAATATAGTTTAAATCTATTTGGCAGCTGGAGCTTTACCTTGTTTAGGTGCAACAAACGATTTGAAGTTGCTAAGGTTGCCAAGATGTATCTCTGGTAACATTAATGATTGATCAGATACCATATAATCGTTATAGATGATCTCTTTACCTGTATATGCTGCCTCACGACACATAGCACCAGTTAATGACGACTCTACAAGAATATTAGCGTTTAGTGTAATAGATTTACCCGCACGGATATAGTTGATAAGTTCAACATGTTCAAGAACATAAGGGTTACATTGTGCGTGTTCTGCCTCCTCTTTATCTAGGTCAAATTGCCATACAATATTACCATCAAGATCGCGGATAGCGAAATCTTTAGATGTCCATGATCCCATAGTACCTTGAACTGTCTCGCTAACGTCTGAAGCACAATCGTCGATTTGACGCGCTTGAGCATTTACACGTACACCACCTTCATAAACAATATCAATACCAAAGTTGTCGAAGATAT
>JAWXVA010000217.1:0-2432 GCA_044425815.1 Eubacteriales bacterium | reverse complement strand
GAAGCTGCAAAAGAAACAGAACTTAAAATGTGTAAAGGATTAGAGAACTATGTAGCTGAAAAAATGGAAGAAGCTGCAAAGAAAGCCGCTATAGAAGCCGAGAAACAAGGGATTGGTATTGGCATTATTAACTCTATGCGAGCTATGAATGCAACTATTGATCAAATAATATCGCAACTTATGCAACAATTAGGTATGTCTGAAGAATGTGCTCGTGAGCATTTAAACCTATAGATATATTTCGTGATCGTTCTATTTGCTAGAGGAGGTAGTATCAACTTTGTGCGTCGATACTACCTCCTCGTATTTGTTTATCTTTAACTTACAGCATATTCATAATCTTCCATAAAAGCAGCAATTCCTGCTTTTGCCAATTCCCTTGCATCCTTTTTGATTCTTACAACAACTCTAAAAACGCTTCCCCTGGAACAGGTTTCGAGAAATAATACCCTTGTCCGATATTGCATCCTAATCCCACTAAGAATTCGCATTGTTCTTTTGTTTCTACGCCTTCTGCCACTGTTTCGATTTTTAATTCATTTGCCATCGTAATTACATTTTTTATAATAATAGTTCCTTTTTCATCATCTAGCGCTCCTACTAAGAATTCTCGATCTAATTTCAACGTATCAAGTGGAACTCCTTTTAATCTATTGAGTGTAGAAATTCCCGTGCCGAAATCATCCATCGAAATTGTAAATCCTTTCGATTGGAGTTTTCCTATTTTTTGTACTGAAATTTCAAAATTTTCTACCACTGCACTTTCTGTGATTTCTATATCTAATTCCTCTGGTTTTACACCATATTCATCCAAAATCATCATGATTTTTCGTACTAATGTTTCTTCTGAAATCGTAATCCCTGATAAGTTAACGGATACAACAGGAACATTTTTGCTTCTATTATCTCGTATAAACCCACACACTTGTCGTAACACATAGTAATCAAGCTGTACTATAAATCGGTTCTTTTCAAAGATTGGAATAAAATCGTTTGGTGATATAATTCTTCCATTATTAATCCATCGGACAAGTGCTTCGACCCCTACAATATTTCCTGTTTTCAAATCCACTTTTGACTGATAGTACATCACAAACTCTTTATTTTGAATAGCTTTATTCATATGTGAGGTGATTTCATTGTTGATTCCTCTTTCATCACTCATCTGCTGTGTAAATTCATATATCGTAGTTTCACTTGCATTTTTTCCTAATCCTCTAGCTATATTTGAACAATCAATCATGTATGTAAAATCTAATTCCTTATCATAGATATTGTAAAGACCCATACTGAAATTAATGCTGTAGCTATCGCCTAGTAATTCATGTAAATATACATAGAAATCATTGCTTGCTCCTAATTTGTGAGCAACCTTTTCAAATACACGACCAGTTTCTAAAAATACTAAGAATATATCACTGTTACTCCTAGCTGCTATATATCTATTATCTAATTGCTCACGCATACTCTTACCTAATTGAGCAATCACTTTTGTCCCGATTACATATCCATAAATTTCATTGATATACTTGAAATTATCGATATCTACCGACATTATACAATATGCTTTATTTGGATTTTTTTGCATAATCCTTTTCGCTTCTTCAATAAATTTATGTTCGGAATATAACCCTGTAAGGGCATCATAATCAACAAGTTTCAATAATTGACGCTTTTTCTTAATATCATATACTTTCCATAATGTACCCAGTATCATTATGCCGCAAAAAATAAACCAACGATATTCATTTAAAATTTCTATAAAGCTTTTCACTTCTGCAAGCGAAGAATGTTTTGTTAGTGAATAGTCTAACGCAGACTGATCTAATTGCGAAATCAAACGATTGAAAATCTCTATTTTTTCTTCTGGATAATTTTCTTGAAACAGTATAGTTAGTTCTAAGGAGGACCCTAATGATGTTACCACAACATCTGTTGTATAATCCTCGAGTCTATTTAATCCCATTGTAGTAAGGATTACTTCATCTAGATCTCCCGAAACAAAATCTTGGCTAAGTGATTCTACTTTACTGTAAACCACAATTCTACTATTATTTAAATTAATATAAAATGGATTTCCTTGCGCCCCATAATAATCCAACATTCCAATCTTTGCATTGTCACCTTCTGATACATAATCATCTTCTAAAACCTCTGTGTGTTGTATCAAAAACAACGGAACCTCCAAATACGTATCAGATTCTTGCATATTTAATTCGTCAGCTTCCGAATACACAAACGCTAGACTCATATCTACCGAATCTTCCATCTCTGGATTCTCTGACAAATTAACATAATTGATATTTATGTTGGAAGCAGCTTTAATCATCTCCATCATATCAATCGCCACTCCCTGTGGATTTCCATCTTCATCCGTATAACTAAGCGGTGCATAATCATCTGAATACCCTACATTATAGACAACTTGCATC
>JAWXVA010000006.1:0-52975 GCA_044425815.1 Eubacteriales bacterium | reverse complement strand
AAAAATCAAAAGTAAGCTTTAAAAGGAGGATGAAAGAGAATTTAGTAGGATATTCCTTTATTGGAGTGTCGTTGCTAGGGTTCTTTGCATTCATGGTATTTCCACTGTGTTATTCATTAGTAATTAGCTTTATGGATTGGAATATGTTCCAAGGGTTTTCAGCATCTACATTTATAGGGCTCAAAAATTACGCAGCAGTGTTGAAAGACGATTACTTTATTACAGGATTTTGGAATAATATTAAATTGGCAGTAATGATTGTTCCAATGTTATTATTCTTAGCACTTGTGCTTGCATACTTATTGAATAGTAAAATATTTGCGAAAGGAGCTCTTAGAGCTGCATACTTTATGCCATATATTGCAATTACAACTGCATCGGCATTGGTTTTTTCAGCAGTGTTTAATGCAGATTTTGGTCCTGTAAATGAATTTTTAAGAGCAATCGGAGTAGAGAATCCACCAGGATGGGCATCAAGCATTACATGGGCGTTACCAGTTGTCGCACTATTCATAATATGGAAAAACATTGGATATTGTGTTGTAATCTATTTGGCATCGTTACAAGGTATTTCAGGAAGTTACTATGAAGCTGCTTCTATCGATGGTGCAACGAAATTACAACAATTCCGTTACATAACAGTGCCACTTGTTTCTCCAACTACTTTCTTCCTAGTAATTACAAATTTAATCATGGCATTCCGAACGTTTGAAGAAGTACAGATGTTAACTGGTGGTGGTCCAGGAACGACTACATATACTATGATCTTACGTATCTATACAAAAGCATTTAGTGAATATGATATGGGATTTGCATCTGCAGCAGCCTGGATATACTTTGCAGTACTTATGGTAGTTACGGTTATCCAGTTTATTGGTCAAAAAAGATGGGTTAAATACACATAGGAGAGGGAAATCATGAGACAAAAAAAACAATTAATTAAAAGTATAATTCTGACAGTTTTATTGGGAATCATTGCAATCATAATGGTATTCCCTGTAGTGTGGATGCTTTCAGCATCATTTAAATACGAGGCGGATGTTTTCTCGATTCCAATCCAATGGATACCAGAGAATGTGAACTGGGGAAACTACAGTTTAGCCTTTACTGAATATCCATTTTCACAGTGGTATATTAACACATTTTTAGTAGCAATTATGGTTGTGGCATTTATCTTATTATTTAGCTCGCTATCTGGTTATGCATTTGCAAAGCTTAGCTTTACAGGAAAAAATGTGTTGTTTGCATTATTTATTGCTACATTAATGATTCCAGTTCAAGTAAGGATTATTCCACAGTTTTTGATATTTAAGCAATTTGGTTTATTAAATACATTACTTTCAGTTTCACTACCGTGGGCGTTTAATGGATTTTCGATATTTTTAATGAGGCAATTCTTCACTTCGATACCAGATGAGCTAATCGAAGCGGCTAGAATTGATGGAAGTAATGAATATCGTACATTCTTCCAAATTGTATTACCTCTAGCAAAATCACAATTAGCAGCACTTTTTATTTTGGCATTTACATGGGGATGGAACGAGTACATGAGCCCGTTGATTTATATTAGTGATATCAATAAACAAGTACTTAGTGTAGGTATAGCAACCTTTAAGAGCCAATATTCAGCAAACTTTGCTGTACAGATGGCAGGTGCAACCTTAGCTTTATTACCAATTATCGTTGTTTATCTTGCAGCACAGAAACATTTTATACAAGGTGTGGCATTATCTGGAGTAAAAGGATAAATATGGGAAGAGAGCACTTGTATTGTCAGCGGATATGAGTTATCTTATAAATATAGAATTTTTTGAAAACAGAGGTATGTTATGACAAGGGTAGATGAAGCAGTAATAGAAATTAAACAAATGATTTTGGACGGCAAATATGATGAGTACGGATTTCTTCCTAGCGAAGGGGTACTAAGTGAGTTGCTTAGTGTATCACGTGCGACGACTAGAGAGGCAGTTAGAACTCTTGAAGTAAGAGGATTCTTAAAACGTATCCATGGTAAGGGTATTCAAGTGCTAGATAAGAGTCAAAAAGTAGTAGAACAAGCTATGACAGATATGTTTGATAAGCAAGAACTAGAAGTGAGTGATGTACTTGAAGTTCGTATGATGATCGAGCCTAAGTCAGCGGAATTAGCAGCGGAACGTATTGATAATGAGGAATTAAAACAGTTAAATGATTTAGTAACTATGATGGAAAAATCAGAACGAATTGATGAGAAGTATTTGAAATGTGATTTTAAGTTTCATAAAATTTTGGTACAGAGTACGAAGAATCCAATGTCTATTGCGATTGTATCAGCTTATTCAGAATGGTTACAAAAATCGATATTAGCAACTAGTCAAACAGATGAGAACTTAGAGCGTAATTATCATTATCACCGTAATATTCTAGAAGCACTTGAACGGAAAGATAAAGAAGCTGCTAGAAAGTATATGGAAGAACATTTATTTGCAGGAAGAAGTAGAGCGTAAGGATATAATCAACAATAAGAGCAATAAAAGCACGGAAGCGTGCTTTTATTATAAGAAACCGATATCTGATATCAGTTATCAAAAGGAGGGAATAATGAATAATCAAGAAATTTTAAAAATGATTGAAGACACAAAAATTATTGCAATTGCACGAGGGGTACAACCAGAGGATGCAGTGAAATTAGCAGAAGCGTTATATGCTGGAGGAATTCGTTTATTAGAATTTACGTTTAATATGAAAAATCCAGAGTCTACGAATACTGACGAGTGTATAGCAGCGGTAGCGAAAGCAATGGACGGGAAAATGTGCGTAGGAAGTGGAACAACATCGTACCCATATCTAGTTGATAGAGCAGCGAAAGCTGGAGCAAACTACATTATCTCAGCAGATGTGAATGTAGACGTTATTAAGAGAACGAAAGAATTAGGGTTAATCTCTATGCCAGGTGCTATGAGTGCAACAGAAGCGATGACAGCAACAGCAGCAGGAGCTGATTTCGTAAAATTATTCCCAATTGGGAACTTAGGGTCTGATTATGTGAAAGCATTATGTGGACCATTCGGTCATATCAAATACTTAGCAGTTGGTGGAGTAAATGCTGGAAATGTTACAGAATTCTTGAAAAAAGGATGTGTAGGAGCAGGTGTAGGTGGTAATTTAGTAAGCCTTGACCTAATCAAAAATGGTGAATTTGATAAGATTACGGCAGCAGCTAAAGAATATGTAGATGCGATTGCAGCGATGTAGAGAAGAGAAGGAGATTATGATTATGAGAAAAATTGTTACATTCGGAGAAATTATGTTACGTCTTAACCCAGAAGGATATTTAAGATTCGTGCAAGCAGATAAATTCTGTACTTCTTATGCAGGTGGAGAAGCAAGTGTTGCTCTTTCCTTAGCGAATTACGGAATGGATGCACACTATGTAACGGTATTACCAAAACATGAAATTGGTCAAATGACTGTAAACTCTCTTAGAAGATTTGGTGTGAATACATCAGACATTATTAGAGATGGAGATAGAATCGGTGTTCTATATTTAGAAAAAGGTGCTTCGCAAAGACCAAGTAAAGTAATCTATGATAGAAAAGGCAGTGCGTTGGCAAAATATGATCCAGCAAAATATGACTGGAAAACAATTTTTGAAGGTGCTGAATGGTTCCATTTTACAGGAATTACACCAGCATTATCTGAAGAAGCAGCTCAAGCAACATTTGATGCAGCAAAGACAGCTCATGAAATGGGAGTGAAAGTATCTTGTGACTTAAATTATAGAAGTAACTTGTGGAGTAGAGAAGCAGCACAAGAGACAATGACGAAAATAATGCCATATGTAGATGTATGTATTTCAAACGAAGAAGATGCAGCGGACGTATTTGGAATCAAAGCAGCAGATACAGATGTAACAACAGGTAAATTATCACACGAAGGATACAAAGATGTTGCGAAACAAATGGTTGATAGATTCGGATTTGAAAATGTAGCAATCACACTTCGTGGATCAATTTCAGCAAGTGATAATGAATGGGCAGGAATGTTATATTCAGATGGAGAATGCTACTTCTCGAAAAAATATTTAATCCATATCACAGATCGTGTAGGTGGTGGAGATAGCTTCGGTGGTGGAATGATTTATGCATTAATGGCAGGAAAAGCACCACAAGACGCAATCGAATTCGCGGTAGCAGCAAGTTGCTTGAAACAAACAATTGAAAATGACTACAATCTTGTATCCATTGCTGAAGTTGAGAAATTAGCAGGTGGAGATGCAAGTGGACGTGTACAACGTTAGTGGGGAAACTTTATGAGAGACCTATTAACAATCGGAGAAACCATGGCTGCATTTACAGCATATGAGAAGATGCCTCTAAGGTATGCGCATAACTTTGGTATGCGTATTGCAGGAGCAGAAAGTAATACAGCGATGGGATTAGCAAAATTAGGATTCCAATCTTCGTGGATTAGCAAGGTGGGAGAAGACGAATTTGGGGCATTTATCGTGAATCAGATTCGCTCAGAAGGCGTAGATACGTCTGGTGTTGTAAAAGATAATATACATTCCACAGGAGTGATGTTCAAAGAAACTACAGCTTCAGAAACACGTGTCTATTATTATCGAGAGAACTCGGCAGCATCTCATATGTCTAAAGAAGATATAACAGAAGAAATGATTAAGGGATTTCGCATGGTGCATATGTCAGGAATTACACCCGTGCTGTCAGAATCATGTGCTCAATTAACTGAGGAAGTATTTCGGATTTCGAAGAAATACAATGTGAAGATAAGTTTTGATCCAAATATAAGAAAAAAACTTTGGAAAGATAAGTGTTTTACGGAAGAAATCAAACGGTTTACTTTAAGTGCGAATATTATTTTGATTGGTTTAGATGAAGCCGATGTGTTATTTGGTACGAAAGATTATCAGGAAATATTACGTATACTGTTCGAGCAAGGATGCGCCGAATATGTAGGGCTGAAAGATGGAGCTAACGGCTCGTGGGTAGCCGACAAAGAACGATATGTAAAAGTGGAACCTTATCCATGTAATTGTGTGGAACCAATTGGAGCAGGCGATGCATATAATTCAGGATTCATCGCAGCGGTGCTGAAGGGGTGCTCGTTAGAAGATATTGGGAGGATGGCGAGTGTTTCGGGCGCATTAGCAACAGAAACTACAGGAGATATCGAAGGATATCCGTCAAAAGATGCGATGGATCATATATTGAATTGTACAAGTGAAATCTTTCGATAAAACATTTTTTGAAAGTACAATGTGAATATTGTCTAAAAAATACTTGCAAATCATAGTAAATATTACATATTGTATCGAGATAATATATCAGTTATCATACAAGTAACGAATTAATTATATCATAAGGAGGAAGTAGGAATGATGAAAGGAATTAAGAAAGTAGTAGCTTTAATAGGAATAGTAGGAATGCTAGCTACAACGGTAACGGGATGTGCAACAACAGATGGAGCTGATGCATCATCAGCAAGTAGTACAGAAACAAAAGGTGTGATAGGATTTATTAATCATGATTTGAATGACCCATTCCAACAATACATGTTATTAGGCGGTCAAGAAACAGCAGCTAAATTAGGATATGATTTTGTAAGTGGTTCTGCAGAAAATGATCCATTACAAGAACAAGAATTAATTAAGAACTTTGCAAGTCAAGGTGTTACATTATTGGTATTAGGTTCAACAACAAAAGAATCAGGTGAAGCAGCAATTGAACTTGCTCATGAATATGGAATGAAAGTTGTAACTATGGACTCAATCCAAGATGATTCTGAAGCAGATTGTCAAGTTGGTGGTGATGATTTTGCAGCTGGTTATATTGCAGGTGTAGAATTGGCAGAAGCAATTGGTGGTGAAGGCGAAGTAGCTATTTGTAAATATCCAAGTGAGATTCCTCCATCAGAAGATCGTGTAGAAGGTTTCTATGCAGCATTTGAAGAATACCCAGGTATCACAGTAATTGCAGAAGATGGTCCAGATGCTGACCAAATCGCAGCTCAAACATGGGCAACAGATATTATGCAAGCTCATCCAGATGTAGTTGGATTTATTTCAATCATGGATGCTCACGGGATAGGTATTGTTCGTGCAGTTGAGAATGCTGGTGCTGAAGATACAATTGCAGTAGTAACTGTATGTGAATCACAAGACTCATACACAGAACTTGCAATCGAAACTTCACCACTTAAATCAGTTGTAGCTATGAATCCATATAACTATGGTTCAATCTCAGTATTTATGTTAGATGAAATGAATAATGATAGACCAGTACCTTCAATTGTTAAGACAACTGGTTCAGCAGTAACAATTGATAATGTAGAGTCGTTTATGGATTTGATTATTGCACAAACTGAAGCAACAGAGTAATTAATTGTTTATGAAATCAATGAGGCACGAATAACAAATTCGTGCCTCATGTAAAATAAAAGAACAAAAGTTGAAAGATGAGGAAAAAGATTATGGAAAATGTTGCATTACAACTAAATCACATATATAAATCTTTCGGTGGCGTACATGCTTTAACAGATATGGATTTAATTTTCCGAAAAGGTGAAATTACAGGATTATGCGGCTCTAATGGAGCAGGTAAATCTACATTATTAAATATTATCTTTGGTGTTTATGAGCAAGATAAAGGAGAAATTATAGTAGATGGTAAAGAACTAAAGAAGAATAGTCCAATCATAGCACAGGAAAGTGGAATGAGTATCATCTTCCAGCACCGTAGATTAATGAAACACATGACAGTGGCAGAAAATATATTTATTGATAAGATGCCTAAAAAGTCAGGTAAGATTGACTATGCTAAGATGGAGAGCGATGCTAGCGAGCTTTTAAAAGAATTAGAACTTGATATAGATCCGAAGGCAAATGTAGCTGAACTTACAACTGAAGAGGCACAATTAGTTGAAATTGTTAAGGCATATTCGAAGAATCCAAGTATTTTTTTAATGGATGAACCAACTTCAGCACTTCGTCAACATGGTGTAGAAATGATGTTCTCGATTATGCGTAAACTAAAAGACAAAGGGGCATCGGTTGTATTTATTTCCCATAGATTAAAAGAAGTATTAGATATTTGCGATAATATTACTGTTATTAAAGATGGCACGTTTGTAGTAACAGATAAGACAGAGAACTTTACAGCAGCATCACTTGTAGATGCTATGTCTGGTGACCTAGGTAAGAAAACTGATAATGTATTGAAAAATGCAGAGGGAGGAACCATTAAGAAAGACATACCTCTAGCAGAGCGAATTGTAGAAGATGAATTGCTAGTAGAAGTAGAAGATTTAACAACAGATGAAGTAAAAGACTTTCATTTTAAAGTACATCCAGGTGAGATTGTAGGGTTTGTAGGACTTGGAGGTTCAGGTGTACAAAATGTATTTGATCATCTATTTGGAATGGAAACTAGAAAAAGCGGTGTAGTAAAAGTGCAAGGAAAAAACGTGAACTTTAAGAATCCTATGCAAGCAATTAAGGCAGGGGTTGGATATGTTCCTGAAGATCGACAATTATGTGGCGAGTTCTTAGATATGACTGTTCAAGATAACATTGGTATTACGAAAGGTCAGAAAAGTCGTACGTTTGCTAAAATTAAAGCAGCAGATGAGAAGCAAGCTACAATAGATTATATAAAAACATTAGGTATTAAAACACCATCGGGAGATGTAAATATATCTTCCCTATCAGGTGGAAATCAACAGAAAGCAATTATAGCAAAGTGGTTATATGCTGACGTGGATTTGTTTATTTTGAATGAGCCGACTGCGGGAATCGATGTTGCAGCTAAGACAGAAATGATAGAATTTATTAAAAAGCTATCTTGTCAAGGAAAAGGAATTATGTATACTACTTCATATATTACAGAATTAATCGATGTTTCAGATAGAATAATCGTAGTATATAAAGGAGAAATCTTAAAAGAATATACGAAAGAAGAATTTGATTACAATAAAATATTCCTTGGAATTAATGGAATCGAAGAAGAATAGGAGATAGAGAAATGGAAAAGAAAGAAAAGATAAAATTCTCATTAGGTCATATGAATGATACCAATAGTTATGTGGTTAAATTAGTGTTTGCAATTATTGCACTTTATATTGGAATGGCAATTACAATTCCATATTTTTTCAGCTTTAGTAACTTTGTTAATACGCTTAGTGCCATGTCTATTACTGCAATCATTTCGTTTGGTATGACACTTGTTATATTAACAGGAGATATTGACTTATCTGTTGGTTCATTGGTAGCTATGACAAGTGCTATGATTTGCGCCTTAGTAAATTCAGGAATTCCTCCTTTTTTAGCCGTACTAATTTCTATGGCAATGTGTGCTGTATTTGGGCTTATTAATGCATTTTTCATTGCTAAATTAAAGATTACAGCATTTATTATTACTATGGGAACTATGAATGTTGCACGTGGTATTGCCTACATATTAGTTGGAGGTAAATCGCAACCATTTACAGCTCCTGGAATTCGATTTTTCGGTACTTTGAAATTCTTTGGGATTATCCCATTTTCAGTAGTACTTTCTATAATATTGTTAGTGATTACATGGTATGTCTTGAAATACACACAATTTGGACGTAATGTGTATGCAATAGGGAATAATAAAGAAACAGCACGTCTATCAGGGATTAATGTGTTGAAAACACAAACAATTGTATTCGTTATTATGGGGATTTTAAGCGCTGTTGCAGGTTTCTTATTAACAGCACAAGCTTATTCAGGAATTCCACAAGCTGGTGACGGGTATGAACTAGATGCAATTACTGCTGTAGTACTTGGGGGAACATTAATGACAGGTGGTTCAGGAACAGTAATTGGGACTATGTTAGGAGCATTTATAGTTGCTATGGTAGAAAATGGAATGAACTTAATGAGTGTTTCATATTACTATCAATTATTGGTAAATGGTACTATTGTAATTTTAGCAATGGTAATTGCGCAAGCTCGTGGCAAGAAAAAGAAAAAATAATAATTAGAATGGGAGAGTCATTATGTATTTCATGAGTATTAACGGCAAATGTGTCGAAGGTGAAGGAAGAATTGAGAAAGTTATGAATCCAGCTACTGGAGAAGTAATGGTAGAATATAAATCAGTAAGTGAAGCACAATGTGAAGAAGCATTACAATCAGCAGATGCGGCATTCAAAGTGTGGAGCAAGAAATCGATCGAAGAAAGAGAAGCTTGCATCTTAGCATTTAGGGCAGAATTAATTGAGAAACAAGAAGAACTTGTTGCAGTATTAATGGAAGAAACGGGAAAACCATTAGGAAATGCTACATATGATTACAGAATGTTAATTGATTGCTTAGACTTCTTCAATGAAGATAATAAGAGATTATGTGGCAAAATTATTCCGAATAAAAACAATAGCCATATCAACATGGTAAGCCATGTGCCACTAGGCGTTGTGGTAGGGTACTTAGCTTGGAACTTCCCTATCTTGAACTTAGGTTACAAATTAGGACCGATCTTAGCATCAGGATGTACTTGTGTATTAAAACCATCATCAGTTACACCGCTTACATCATTAAAAATCGGAGAAATGGCTCAGAAATATTTTCCGGCAGGTGTTGTAAATATTATCTCGGGATCAGCTAGAGTGGTATCACCTATCTTAAGCACAAGTCCAATTCCTAAGATGATGACAATGATCGGATCAAGCAACGCAGGAAAGCAAGTAATCAAAGACAGTGCAGATTACTTAAGACATTACTCATTGGAGCTTGGTGGAAATGCACCATTCGTAGTAATGCCAGATGCAGATATTAAGAAAGCAGCATTTTTTGCTTGCGACTTAAAATACGGCAATGCAGGTCAAATCTGTGTGTCTCCTAATAGAGTATACATTCACGAAGACGTGTTAGATGAATTCGTAGCAGAAGTAAAAACTTTTGTAGATGGAATCAAATTAGAAGTAGGAGATGATTCGAACCAAGTGTTAATGGGACCAATCTCAAGCGATGAAGCAGCGAATCAAATGGTTGAATTTGTGAACGACGCAGTAGAAAAAGGTGCAACATTAGTTGCTGGTGGACAACGCACAGGCGTAGGATATTTCTTCCAACCAACCATGTTAGTTGGCGTAAAAACGGACATGAGAGTCTACAAAGAAGAAGTATTCGGTCCAATTATGTCGATCATTCCATTCAATGATAATGATGATATCGTAGCAATGGCAAATGATACAGAATACGGTCTTGCAGCTTATGTATTTACAAATGATTTAAGCAAAGCACTTTATCTAAGCGAAAATATCATGGCTGGTAGCGTAAGCGTAAATGAACCATTATATGACTTCAATTTACCTCATGGTGGATTAAAAGAAAGTGGAGTTGGGAAAGACTGCTCGACATACAGTTTAGAAGAATATTACTATATTAAGAGAGTTTCTGTAAAAAGATAAAGTGAAAAACAGAAAATGAAAAAGAAAAATAATCTTAAGCTAATAAAGATTACCAATGTATAGAATCAAGGAGAAGAGTCATGGATAAATTTAGAAAATTTAACTTTGCGGAAATTCAAAATAGTACATTACATGGTGGATTCTGGGGCAAAAGAACAGAAAATTACATGGAAATTATTGAAAGCCAACTAGATGCATTATTATGTGAAACAAACTCAGCAAAGCTTAAAAACTTTGGGATTGCTGCAGGCATGGTCGAAGGTGAGTTCTTCGGTGTGGAGTGGTCTGATGGAGATTGCTACAAGTTCTTAGAAGCATGCTGTTATGTATATCAAAATACAAAAGATCAAAAAGTATTAGACATTATTAATACTTATGTTCCTTGGATTGAAGGAGCACAAGAGGAAGATGGATATATTAGTACACAAATCACATGTACAGATAGAGAACGTTGGGTGGATTACATGAACCATGAATTATACAACATGGGACATTTCTTTACATTCTCAGTAGCACACAAACGTATCACAGGTGATACAAGAATGCTAGACTGTGCAGTGAAATTAGCAGATTACTTATGGGATTTATTCAGTCCATACCCAAAAGAACTTGGGCATTTCGGTTTCAACCCAAGCCAAATCATGGGACTTTGTGAATTAGGTCAAGAAACAAAGAATGATAAATATATCAAATTAGCAGAAGTATTTGTAAATATGAGAGGTAGCCAACCAGGCGGTACAGACCAAAACCAAGATAAGACTCCACTTAGGGACGAAACAATGGCAGTAGGTCATGCAGTAACATCTACATATTTATACGCTGGAGCAACAGATGTGTATGCACTTACAGGTGAAGATGCACTTATGACAGCATTAGAAAGAATCTGGAAAGACCTCACATCTAAGAGAATCTATGTAACAGGCGGTGTGTGCCCAGACTTTATCGGACATTCAGAACGAGGAAATGTTACATTCGAATCTCACGGAACAGAATACGTATTACCTAATAAAATTGCTTACAATGAATCTTGTGCAAATATCGGTGGTGCAATGTGGATGATGCGTATGTTAGCAGTTACTGGAGAGACAAAATACGGAGATTGGGCAGAGCAAATCCTATACAATGCAGGGATTTCAGGATCGAACTTAAGTTTAACACGTTACTTCTATTCGAATCCATTAGCATACAGAAAAGACGTTCAGATTCCATATATCGTAGATGAGCCAAACGACTTAAATGTGCAATATGCTCACAAGGCAGATCGCAGATGGCACACATTTACATGCTGGTGCTGTCCTCCACAATTATTCCGTACAATGGCTGGAATTGGTAGATGGATCTACGGAGAATCAGAAACAGATGTGTTTGTAAACTTATTTGCAAACTGTGATTATGCAGGTGAAAATGCAAAGCTTTCTATGAAGACAAACTATCCATGGGATGGAAATGTTAGTATTCAAGTAGAAAATGCAAAGGATACAACTGTACAAATCAGAATCCCAGCATGGTGCAAGAACCCTATGATTAATGGAGAAGAAGTAGCATGTGGTGGTTATGCATCAGTCGTGGTAAATACTGGGGATGTAATTAATGTAGAACTTCCAATGGATGTGATGTTGATGCAAGCAAATGCCAATGTAGAACAAGACAGAGGTATGGTATGTATCAAACGTGGTCCGGTTATCTACTGTGCAGAAGGATGCGATAATACAGTGAAATTAGACGATATTTACTTAGATGCGAAAGCTACATATACAGCAGAAATAGAAGATGTTTTAGGCGGAGTAGTAACCATTACTACAGATGCAGTGATTCGTGAACAACAAGATAGCTTGTATTACGAATTAGTAACAGAAGAAAGAACAGAAAAAGTGAAATTTATCCCATACTATACATGGGCAAATAGAGAAGAAGAGGACATGAGCATTTGGTTCCCTAAAGCTTAATAATCATGACTGCAAAGGTGGGCAGTTTATAAAATAAGGAGGTAGTAACATGTTAGTCAAGGATATTATTGTCCATAAGATTAGTGCACCAATCGACAAGCCATTTCGTTTCTCACAAGGTTGGGTTTATACAAGAAGCTCAGTGATTGTAGAAGTTGTCGGTGAAGATGGAACTTGCGGGTTCGGAGAATGCATGTGTCATGGACAACAATCACCATTTCTAGCAGCAGCGTTTATAGAGCATTGCTATAGAGAAGAAGTGATTGGAAAAGACAGTTTAGATGTGGAGGTAATTTGGGAAAAATTATATAACAAATCTAGACCATTTGGACAACAAGGGATTGCATTAAATGCACTAAGCGGATTAGATATAGCTTTATGGGATTTGAATGGAAAACAATTAGGTCAGCCAGTTAGTAGATTAATCGGAGGAAGATTCCGTGAGAAATTAGCAGCGTATGCGACAGGATTCTATCGTTTGGAAGGGTGTGAATATCCAGAAACTTCCGTAGTAGATGCATTGAATTTTGTAAAAGAAGGCTTCACGGCTATGAAGTTAAAGGTTGGATTTACACCAGAAAAAGATATCGAATATATCCGTGCGATTCGTAAAGCTGTAGGACCCGATATTCAATTAATGGCAGACTTTAACGCATGCTATTCACAAGCAGTCGCTAGAAGAATTATGTTAGAATTAGAGCCAGAGAACATTTACTTCTATGAAGAAATCTTAACACCAGAAGATATGGAAGGATACAAAGCATTGCGTAACCTTACATCGTCATATATGGCGGCAGGAGAGGAAATCTTCGGTAAAATCTCTATGAAGAATTGGTTAGCAAGTGGCGCACTTGATATTTATCAACCA
This sequence comes from Eubacteriales bacterium, assembly GCA_044425815.1. GTDB lineage: Bacteria > Bacillota > Clostridia > Lachnospirales > Lachnospiraceae > CAUPWF01. Next base: position 39,727 of record JAWXVA010000006.1, on the reverse strand, counting down.
GACGTAGCATCAGCAGGAGGATTCACAGAATGTAAGAAGATGGCAGCCATTGCACAAGCATACAATACAGCAATAATGCCACATGCGTGGGGCTCTGGAGTTTCATTAGCAGCGGCATTGCAATTTATAGCTTCCTTACCATATACACCAATGAGTGATGAACCATCAGAATTGTTTTTGGAATTTGACCGCTCTAGCCATCCATTTAGAGCAGCGCTTATTAACGATGGTATTAAATACGAAAATGGTTACATCTATGTACCAGATAAACCAGGTATCGGTGTAGAAGTAAATAGAGATATTTTAGAACAGTATAGAGTGTAATACTTGGGCGCAAACAATAATGAATAAATAAGATATGGAAGTGGGCACCTATATTATAGAATGTAGATGCCCATTTTAGAACGTTGATTAGAAGAAATTTAGAAGAAATATAGAAGAAATATAGGGCTCATTAGTATGCAAGTCCAGATTCGGTAGGAGGATGATTAGGATGGATAATGTTTTATTTATATTTACAGACCAGTGGCGTGCAGATTGCTTATCATGCCATGGGCATGAAGTGGTAAAAACACCAAATCTTGATAGATTGGCAGAGAAATCAGTGGACTTTACGAATAGTTTTACGTCGGTGCCACTTTGCACACCAGCAAGAGGAAGTATGTTTACAGGATTATATCCGCATCAAAGTGGTGTCATTGACAACTGTGACGTAGGCGGAAGTGGACAGGAATATTTACCAAACTCAGCATTTACATGGCTTGATGCAATGGTTGCAAGTGGTAGAACTACTGGACATTTTGGGAAATGGCACTTGGGTTATGATTGGCAAACAGAAGATAAGAATGTTGATTTTGATATCTGTAGACAAGAAGGCGATAGAAGTAAACATTTAACAGCAGATGCGATTCCATTTGTAACAGAAAGAGGGCAATTAATTCCTGGATTGGGTGAAAGATTCGTACCAGAACACGACGGAAATAAGCTGCCATTTTATGCAACGATTAATGGGGTGGAAGATCGCTTTGAATATAAAGTGACACAAAAAGCGTTAGATTTTTTAGATAATCATAAAGAAGAACCTTGGTGTTTAACAGCCTCGTTTGTAGGTCCACATTTCCCAAGCACATTACCAGAGAAATATTCTAATATGTATCCACCAGAAGAGATGGTATTACCAGAGAGCATCAAAGACACCTTTGCGAATAAACCATGGTTCCAAACTAGAAACTGGTGGCCTAGTGTAGCAACCGATGATTTCGATGAAGAGAATTGGAGAAAAACAATATCAGCTTATTATGGTTGCGTCACAATGATGGATGACTTAATTGGTGAGATTATAGAAAAGGCAGAAGCTTGTTCAGGAGGAAGAAAAACAAGAGTAATCTTCACTTCAGATCACGGAGAAATGCTAGGGGCACATGGTAAGTTTGACAAGCACGCATATTTTTATGAAGAAGTAGTTCGTACACCACTGATGTATTGCGATGATTTGAACGGTTCGCAATCTGGATTCACACGGGATGAATATTGTACAACTCTTGATATTTCACAAACATTCTTCGATTTAGCAGGCTATAAAGCGAAAAATGGTGATTCATTGACACCAATGCTAGATCAAGGGTACAAAACCGAGAAACCACAGATCGCATTTGGGAATTACTACAAATACAATGGGCACAGCTTTGAAGTGCGTTACGTACGTACACCAAGGTATAAATATAGTTTTATTCCACAAGATATTGATGAATTATATGACATTGAAAATGATCCACACGAGTTGAGAAATCTATCGGATATGGAAGAATATCAAGCGATTAAAGCTGAATTAAAAGAACTAATAATCGAAAATATGAGAACAAATGGTGACTATTTATTAGCGATGCTAGATGAAGAACTTCCACAAGCAGGGAAGGTCTTTGGATTACCATATCCAGAATTAAAGCTAGAGTATGAACGTATACAAAAATAGAGTGAAACAATTATATTAGATAATAGAAAAGGTAGGAAATTATAATATGAAAAAAAGACCAAACATTATATTCCTTATGACAGATCAACAGAGATTTGATACATTTTCATGTGTGAATGAAAAAATTATCACGCCAAATTTAGATATGATTATAGATAATAGCGTGATGTTTGAAAATGCATATTGTTGTAATCCTTCTTGTGTTCCGTCAAGAGCAGCAATTATGACAGGAAAATATCCATCGGTATGTGAAGTACCAGCGTATATCAGTTATTTACCCGACCATGAAAAGACATTTATGACAACGTTACAAGAAAATGGTTATTATACATCAGTAGTAGGGAAACAACATTTTGCAGAATCTACGATAAAAAAAGGGTATGATTTTGAAATGATTATAGATGGGCATATGCCATTTGCACCAAAGGAAACACTTGGCGTATATGCGGATTATCTTGAAGAACAAGGATTAAATCCAGATGAAATGTATGAAAAATCATTGATTAGTGGTGGCGAATGGAAGGCAGATATTAAACATCATGTAGATTATTTCGTAGGGGAAAAAGGGAAAGAATGGCTTGAGAATAGGTTGTTAGAAGAAAAAGACCAACCATTTTTCTTTACATTATCATTTCCAGGACCGCATCACCCATATGACTTAGCAGGAACAAAATATGCAGAAATGTATAAGTTAGAAGATATGGAATTATCAGAAAGTGAATATGCAGACTTAGACCAAAAGGGACCACAATTTAAGAACATGGGAATGTATTCACAGATTTATCTAAAAGATTATACAGAAGAGACATTTAAAAAGACAAAACGATCTTATTATGCGAATATGACTCTTATTGATGAGAAGATCGGAGAAGTAGTTGATATTCTAAAAAAACATGATGCTTACGATGATACAGTTATCATTTATTCATCGGATCATGGCGACTTCATGGGAGATTATGGACTTGTAGAAAAATTGCAATGTCTAGAAGATAGTTTAATGAGGGTTCCATTATTTATGAAACCACCAGTAAAAGATTATCAGAAAAAATGTGTGACAGAACCAGTCGTAAATATTGACATCGCTGCAACATGTTTAGAATTAGCAGAAGCTCCAATTGATAAGAAACTAGAAAACTATACTTATAACGCATATTGGGATACAACAAAAGAAATCAAAAAGCGTGACTATATTTATATGGAAGCAGGTGCGATTCGAGGTGTGCTCTGTGATGGAATCAAAACGATCCATTACATAGATAGACCATATGGTGAAATGTATGATTTGAGCAAAGATCCATTAGAAAGAAACAATTTATGGGATAATCCAGAATATGCAGATGCTAAGATTAAGGGATATCGTTGTATCGTAGATACGATGTACAAAGCGACACCAGGGTATGATACACCTTGGAACATAGGTACACCCGAGATTTAAAGCTTGAAATTCGAAATGATTGTAGTAGATAGAGAAGTTCATGATTTATAGTAAGAAGAAAAGAGATATTAATATGAACGATATGACTTCAGGAAATATCATGAAGCAGTTGCTTTATTTCATGTTTCCTATATTTTTAGGGAATCTGTTCCAAAATTTATATAGTATTGTAGATACCATGATTGTGGGACAATATTTAGGCGTAAATGCGTTGGCGGCTGTTGGTACAGTCGGGCCTATTATGTTTTTGATTACAGCATCAGTACAAGGATTAACTAGTGGATTTGGGTTGTCTATTGCACAAGCATATGGATCGAAAGAAGATAAAAAACTAAAGAATTATGTAGCAATTTCCTATTTTTTATGTGCTTGCATTGTGATAGTATTCATGGGAAGCTTACTACTAGGTAATATGACGCTTCTTAATATTATTAATACACCAGAAGAAATTATAGAACAAACACATAGCTATATCACTGTGATTTATATTGGTTTGCCAGCAATTATTCTATACAATATGGAGGCGGCGATAGCACGGGCATTGGGAGATAGTAAAACACCGTTATATTTTCTGATTTTATCTTCGATAATCAATGTGTGCTTGGATTTGTACTTAATAGGAGTTTGCTCGTTAGGAGTGGCAGGAGCAGCGTATGCTACTATTATTTCACAGGGAATTTCAGGAGCATTATGTTTTGTTTATGTATATAAAAAATATAATATCATTCATTTCAAAAAGGATGATGCGAAGATTCGACCTAATACTTGTGTTAAATTATTAGGATTAGGAGTTCCGATGGCATTGCAATATTCGATTATCTCATTAGGCGGACTTATTATACAATCAGCGTTAAATCAACTAGGTGCAACTTCTATTGCAGCGATGTCGACTTATTATAAATTAGAAGTGATAGTAAATCAATCTTACATGTCACTAGGTCCAGTGGTTGCAAATTTTGTAGGGCAAAACTTTGGGGCACGCCAGATGGATAGAGTGAAAAAGGGGGTAAGATACGCTGCGATTATGGCGGAAATGATCTGTGTAGTGGTCATGTTGATTTCTTATTTTATTTCTCCAAAATGTATTGTCCTTTTTGTGGAAAATCCATCCACTGAATTAATTGAAAAAGTAACATTGACATTCCATACATTATTATGGCTATATCCTGTTCATGCTTTAGTCATTGTATATTGTAATGCACTACAGGGATTAGGGAAAGGAATCGTTACTATGATAAGCGGTGTGGGAGAGTTAATAGCGCGGACATTAGCAGCATTATTGCTTTTTCCAACGTTACAATACTTAGGAGTGTGTTTGGCAGAGCCATTGGCATGGTGCTTTGCGTTGATGGTCGTGTGCCCGTGTTGGATTTATTATAGGCGAAAAATATTGAATGTGAATATTTTATGTAGATAGTGACAGTTTCATTGAAATAAACCTTGTCCTATGCTATCATCTAACTATTAAACAAAAGTGAAAGAGGTAGAAAATGAACGGTGTATTTAGTATGGACAACAAGGTATTTATATTTCTGGGAAGGCTAGTAGATTTGTTTTTGCTTAATATTCTATTTGTAATTACGTGTATTCCTATTATTACGATAGGAGCAGCGATAACAGCGATGTATGATGTGACGCTTCGGATGGTTAAAGATGAAGAATCTTATATTATGAAAGGGTATTTGAAGGCATTTAGGTCGAATTTCAAACAAAGTACCATAATGTGGATAGGAGTTCTGATATTAGGAGTTGTTTTATTATGCGATATGATGATTACGAATGCCAATTCAGGTACAGTGTGGACGGGATTACATATTGCTGCGTTTGCGACGACGATATGGTTATGGATTATAACTGCATATATATTTCCACTACAAGCTAAATTTGTAAACACTTGCAAGAATACTTTACGGAATGCTTGCTTTATGGCAGTGAAGCATTTACCAACAACATTAGCAGTAGTGATTCTCAATAGTGTTATTATAGTATGCGCTATATATAATGGTTATACGTTGTTATATGGATTTGCGGCGTACACGATGATTGGATTTGCTGTCATTGCATATCTTAATTCAGTGATGTTAGTCAGAGTATTTGAACAATACTATGATAATGTTATACCAGAGGAAGATACAGAACTTCAAGAGCAATAAGAATAGTTGAGTTGATGCATGATTTAAAAGTGCATCAACTTTTTATAATATAATAGGAAAAGAAACGAGGAAAAAAACTATGGCAGTGATGGATGAATTTAAAGAGGAAAGAGAAGCAATTAAGTCAGCACCATTTAGTAAAAAAGTAGAATATTTTTGGGATTATTATAGAATACATACGATTGCAGCAATCCTGATTGTTGGATTTATAGGTTCTTTTATTTATACTTATGCAACAAAGACAGATACGATTCTCTATGGAACATTAATTAATTGTAGCATAACGGATGAAGGAATCACTAATTTAGAGAATGCTTATTATGAAGCGATGGGAACTGACTTAGGCGCTGAAAGTATAACATTAGATACGAGCATGTATTTGGATTATATTACACAGGATTACAACCATTCTATTAATCAACAAAAATTAGTGGTATTGATGGCAGCAGGAGAAATAGATTTCTATGCTGGGGACGAATATACAATAGCAGAAATTGCATATGATGGTGGCTTGGTAGATTTGCGTACAGTTTTGAGTAATGAAGAAATCGCAATGTATGAAGAATATTTTATGTATATCGATGAGAAAGTTGTGGAAGAGATAGAACTACTGATGGATGATACCAGTGTGGAGTATGTACAACCTGAATTGTCATATGGAAGTGCAGAGGATATGGAAAGTCCTGTACCAGTTGCAATTTATATTCAAGACAATACAATATTAGGTGAAAATGTTACATTTATAGATGAGCCAGCGGTTATAGGTATATCTCCGAACTCGAGCCGTATAGAGGAAACGATTACGTATTTGAACTTGTTATTAGAGATAGAGTAGAGCAAGAGTAGAATAAGGTTAGCTTAGAAGTAAGACGATTGAGGTACAGATTAGATGGAGACATTGATTTTATTGGGAACAGGTAATGCTACAGTTACTAAATGTTATAATACTTGTTTTGCTATTCAAAGAGAGGAAGAATATTTTCTAGTAGATACAGGCGGCGGCAATGGGATATTGGCACAGTTAGAAAAGGCAAATATTCCTATAAATAAAATTCATGAAATCTTTATTAGTCATGAACATACCGATCATTTGTTTGGAATTATCTGGTTGATTCGCATGATTGCTACGAAGATAAGAAAACAGGATTATGAAGGAAAACTAACGATTTATTGTCATAAAGAGTTGGAAGAAATCATACTAACAATTTGCCAATTAACTGTGCAAAAGAAGTTCTACGAGGAAATTGGTAAGTCGATCATCTTTCAGAAAGTGAATCATGATGAAGTGATAGAGGTGTTTGGGAATCAAACGACATTCTTTGATATTGGCTCAACAAAGGCAAAGCAGTTTGGTTTTAGCATGAAATTGAAGAGTGATAAAATCTTCACTTTTTTGGGTGATGAACCTTATTATGATTCAGAGGAGAAGTATGCTAAGAATGCTGATTGGTTATTGCATGAAGCCTTTTGTTTATATAGTGATAGAGACAAGTTTCAACCGTATGAGAAGCACCATGCGACAGTGAAAGATGCGTGTGAATCAGCACAAAAACTTGGTGTGAAGAATCTTGTACTGTATCACACGGAAGATAAGAATATTAATGAAAGAAAAAGACTATACACAGAAGAAGGTAAAGCGTTCTTCACAGGGATGCTTTATGTGCCAGATGATTTGGATCGAATTGAATTATAGTTAAGGAAAAGATAGGGGAGTAAAAAGCGTATGCCAGCATTAAGCTTATTAATTAAACCAGCGTCAGGAAATTGCGATATGCGATGCAAATATTGTTTCTATGTGGACGAGATGGATAATCGAAGCGTAGCAAATCTAGGGATTATGAATGAATCTACATTAAGGAATGTACTTGAAAAATCATTTGAGTATGCAGACCATAGCTGTAATATAGCATTTCAAGGAGGAGAGCCAACCTTAGCGGGTATCGAGTACTTCAAGAAATGTATTGAGTTAATAGAAGAATTAAATACAAAAGAATGCACAGTGAATTATGCAATTCAAACAAATGGATATCGATTAGATGAAGAATGGTGTGAGTTTTTTAAAGTTCATAATTTTCTTGTTGGAATCTCATTGGATGGTAATAAAGAAGTGCATGACAAGTATCGCATTGATGCGAGGGGCGAAGGTACCTTTGACCGCGTGATGGCTAGTGTAGAGTTATTGAAAAAGCATGAAGTAGACTTTAATATTTTAACGGTAGTTCATGCAGAAACAGTGAAATATACGAACAAAACTTATAATTTCTTCAAGAGAAATCAATTTGGATATCAGCAATATATCGAGTGTTTAGATCCAATAGGAGAAGAAGCGGGGCAGCAGGAATATTCGCTTACTCCAGAAGGATATGGGGAGTTCTTGGTTAGTTTATTCAAGAAATACTATAGAGATATGTCAGAAGGAAGATATGTTTATAACCGATATTTCGAGAATCTAATGGCGATTATGATGCGTCAACAACCTGAGAGTTGCGCTATGGGAGGTCGCTGTGGAGATTACATTACAGTAGAGGCAGATGGTAGTGCATATCCGTGTGACTTCTATGTATTGGATCAATGGAAATTAGGGAACTTTAACGAAGATAATATTGAAGATATGGCGCAGAGGCGGCTAGAATTAGGCTTCGTAGAATTCTCGAAGCATATACCAGAGGAATGTAAAGTATGTAAATGGTTTCCACTCTGTAGAAATGGTTGTAGAAGAAACTGTGAACAGGTGGGTGTTGACCATAGAACAGTGAATTATTTCTGCCCTTCGTATAAGAAGTTCTTTGAATATGCGTATCCATATTTAGAAGAGTTGTATAGAAGATATCAGGGTGGGAGATAAGAAGTTTTAGGATGAAGGAAGTGGATATATCCATTTCTAACTATTTCGCACGAACCCACTCCCGCTTCGTTGGAGTTGGCAGCACTACTAAGGTGTCAAAGAATGCCACCTAAGTGACCACTCCAAAGAGTTCGCTTTGAAACAGTTGTAAAGGGATAGGATTTTTCAACTTTCAACAAATGAATTTGTACAAAAAAATATTGATTCCCAGTAAAAACAGCCTCTTTATAAATTGTTGCTTGTATTTTATAATATTTGCGACTATACTAAAACAAAGCAGAATCCTTCTATATAATCTACCGCATCTAGTGGATCTCAATTCTAATCTAAGAAAATCAATGAATCATGCTTTATAATCCAATTAAAATTAAAAACCAATTATAAAGTATGTTAGAAACCAATTTGCTGTGCTGAACCAATTATAAGTTTTTCTGTAGAGTTGATTTACTACCTTCTTTATTGTTGGAGAATTAGGAGGAAAAATTGACAAATGAAACAGCAAATGAAACAAAGGATGTAATCCAAAACATGCAGTTAACAAGTGATATATTTTTCGGAGTTGTGCTTGAAGATATAGCAGCTTGTGAAGAGGTGATACGAATTCTTACAGGAGCGGAGCTAGAGATTATTGAGGTGAAATCACAATATAGTATTTTACAGATAGAGAATCGCTCAGTAAGAATCGATATATTAGCACGAGATAAACAAGGTTCACAAGTCGGAATCGAGATGCATCCACAGTCGAATGAAGATCGCGTAAGAAGAAATCGATATAATATTTCTAGTATGGATATACATTCATTTGAAAAAGGGTGTAAATATACAGATACTCATAATATATATGGGATTTATATTACTCAAGCAGACTTTTTGAAAACAAAGAAAGGTATTAATAAAGTTGTACGAATTATACAGAATACAGATACAGAAATACCAAATGGAATAGAAGAATATTATATTAGTTTAGCATGTGAAGGAAGTACACCAGAACAGACAGCACTATTGCGGTATCTAAAAAATTCAGACGGGATAACAAGTAGTAAATATTTTCCAAACTTGGTAAGACGAGTGAGATGGCTAAAAGAAAAAAAAGGAGGGACAGGACATTATGTGTGAAATCATGGATGGTATTAGAAATGAAGGAATTAAAATTGGAGAAAGACGAGGAAAAATTTTAGGTACTGTTGAGCTTATGAGAGAATTAGAATACTTAGATGTAGCGATAGAGAATAAGCTGGTAGAAAAATATCATATATCGCAAGAAAAAGCTAGGGCTTATGTGGCTAGATAAGATGACATTATAATAAAAAGCAGAATCATTCTATATAATCTACCACATCTAGTGGATCTCAATTCTAATCTAAGAAAATCAATGAACCATGCTTTATAATCCAATTAAAATTAAAAACCAATTATAAAGTATGTTAGAAACCAATTTGCTGTGCGGAACCAATTATAAGTTTTTCTGTAGAGTTGATTTACTACCTTCTTTATTGTTGGAGAATTAGGAGGAAAAATTGACAAATGAAACAGCAAATGAAACAAAGGATGTAATCCAAAACATGCAGTTAACAAGTGATATATTTTTCGGAGTTGTGCTTGAAGATATAGCAGCTTGTGAAGAGGTGATACGAATTCTTACAGGAGCGGAGCTAGAGATTATTGAGGTGAAATCACAATATAGTATTTTACAGATAGAGAATCGCTCAGTAAGAATCGATATATTAGCACGAGATAAACAAGGTTCACAAGTCGGAATCGAGATGCATCCACAGTCGAATGAAGATCGCGTAAGAAGAAATCGATATAATATTTCTAGTATGGATATACATTCATTTGAAAAAGGGTGTAAATATACAGATACTCATAATATATATGGGATTTATATTACTCAAGCAGACTTTTTGAAAACAAAGAAAGGTATTAATAAAGTTGTACGAATTATACAGAATACAGATACAGAAATACCAAATGGAATAGAAGAATATTATATTAGTTTAGCATGTGAAGGAAGTACACCAGAACAGACAGCACTATTACGGTATCTAAAAAATTCAGAAGGAATAACAAGTAGTAAATATTTTCCAAACTTGGTAAGACGAGTGAGATGGCTAAAAGAAAAAAAGGAGGGACAGGACATTATGTGTGAAATCATGGATGGTATTCGAAATGAAGGAATTAAAATGGGGAAAATCTTAGGCACAATTGATTTAATGAGAGAATTACAGTACCTAGATGTTGCGATAGAGAATAAATTGGTTGAGAAATATCATATTTCGCAAGAAAAAGCTAGGGCTTATGTGGATAGATAAGGTGATTATAGGGAATATCCGTAGAAATAATCTTGATTTTTCCTACGGACAACTTAATATTCCTTCTGCCCACAAGCATGCACCACAAGTGGGTTTTTCATTTCCATAGCAATCTTCTAGATTCTCTTCAGGTAATTGGCAGTGACCACAATTGGTACATGGAGAGAATTCGAACGCTTCTACACGTTTCCTAAATTCTACATATTCTTGCGTATTCCAGATAGTTGATAAGGTGTCATCTTTTACATTTCCAAAAGAATGATGATAAATTGTACGGTTTGTTTCACCGATAGCAGTTGTGCCGTTATGAAGCAAAGCCATGCATGGACTGACATTTCCGTCACTTCGGACAAAACACATGCCTTCTTGGATGAATCTACAATAATGAGAGCGTCTAGGAACGGGAATATTACCCACAACTAGATTAAAATTCATCTTTTCAAACATGGCTGTGATACCTTGTTGTACTTCTGGAATGTCATAATCCATATAAGGAAGATTTACATAGGGTCTTGTTTCACCGAATAAATCGGAACCAGTGGACAAACTTAATAATCGGTTGTATAGCAATGAATCATTAGAGTCGGTGTTGGCAGGATATAGATTAGAGATATTTACATCATTTATTTGGTATTTATCTATAAAATAAGGCAGTTTTCTAAGCGCGGCTACATTGTCTTTGGATACCACAAAAGTCATTCCTAATTTCATAGGACTACCAGTACGAGCACGCATACGATTAAGGAGCACGATATTTTGAAGAATTTGTGCAGTGTTTGGGTGACCTAGTTCGCCGTCAGGTTGAGGAGAATCTGTTTCTAAAAGGGAATCGATAGATATCCACAATTTATTTAATCGCATATCAAAGAGCTCTTTGATAATCTCTTCATTAAGAATGGAACCATTTGTTAAGATTTCAACATGGAAACCAAGGGATTTAGATAAACGAAGCATGTCCAGAATTTGTTTGTGATAAAAGGGTTCACCCATACCGCCGAAGAAAATAGTCTCAACACTACTAGGTAAATTACGTATTGTTTTTTCGAATAGTTCAAATGGCATATCACAAAATGTTTCATCAAACCAAGTGTTGCGAAAACACATTTTACAGTTAAAATTACATTTGGATGTAGGTTCAATATAGAGTTTGTTTAAATGTATCATGTGTCGTCTCCTCGTAATGATGTAGTGTTTTTAAATTATGCAATATTATTGGTGGACAGTTAATTCAATGGAGTGAATGAGTCGAGAGGTTTTAAATATAATAATTCGCATAATTCTCGACCAGTATTTGTTTTGAATATCTTTTGATAAGCACTTTCGATACCTTCTGGCGAGGTGTTATCCTCATATAGATTAACTAAGAAATCAGCCTCAACTAATATTTGGTAGTCTAATCCATCTATATTGGTGTAAGTGTGATGATGCCCAACAAGATAACAAACACGTGCTATGATAGATTCCGAAGCGCCTACTTTTTCTAGAAGGTCTCTAGTGAGAGCAGGTCCTTCTTGTTCCTGAAGTTTACCGTTGCAAGAGCCATACTTTTCTTCGGAAATCTTAATTCCGATATCATGAACATACGCTGCAATTTCAAGTATTTCTTGTGTGTCTAAATCTAAATGCTCCCCGCTACCAATCATTTGCGCAAAAGCATGAACCTTTATAAAGTGCTGTATTCTGCGAGGATCGCCCTTATAGTATTCCATCATCTCTTTTCGTACGTTCTCTTTCATAACCTTTCCTTTCATAACATTATCTTTCACTTGTTAACTCAATGAAGCTATTATAACGCATATTTGGTTTAGATGCTAGAAACTTCCTTGAAATCATTGATAAATCACTTGTTCTACTGCTCATATCGTAGTAAAATATATAAGATTGCATAGGTAATTAAATTATTAAGGTGGGAAAAAGAAAGATGGTAAGACTAGCTACAATAGATGATTTGAATGATATGTTGCGAATATATGATGCGGCAAGAAAATTTATGCGTGATAATGGAAATATGACCCAATGGGTGAATGGATACCCACATAAAGAGTGTCTGATTGAAGATATAGAAATTGGGCAGGCGTATGTATATGAAGAAGATGGAAAGGTGCATGGAGTGTTCATTCTCCAATTTGGAGATGATCCTACCTATGGAAGAATTGATGATGGGGCATGGTTAAATGATGAGTCTTATGCGACAATTCACAGAATTGCTAGTGATGGAGAAGTACGAGGCGTATTTAATAAATGCGTAGAATATAGCAAGACAAGATGTGAGAATTTAAGAATTGATACGCATGAGAGTAATTTTATTATGCAGAAATTGTGTGAAAATAATGGATTTAAATATTGTGGTGTTATATATGTGGCAGATCTTACGCCTCGAGTGGCTTATCAATATGTGAATTAATAAACAGGGAAGACGTGAGGGAGAGTTCATGAGAAGAAGTGGAGTATTATTACCAATAACAAGCATACCATCGAAGTATGGTATTGGATGTATGTCGCAGGAGGCATATGATTTTATTGATCAATTGAAAATGGCAGGACAACATTACTGGCAGATATTACCGATTGGGCCAACAGGAGCAGGAGATTCTCCATATCAATCATTTTCAACATTTGCGGGAAATCCGTATTTTATTGATTTGGAAGCGTTAGTGAAGCAAGAATTGTTAACGGTAGAGGAGTGTGAAAATACAGCGTACGGTGATAATGAACAGTACATTGATTATGATAAGATTTTTCTAGCAAGAAAGAAATTACTTCACTTAGCGTATAGTAGAGTGGTTCTGGAGGAATTAGAAGGGTTTTCTGAGTTCTGTGGTGGAGAACATGAATGGCTTGAAGATTATGCCTTATACATGGCTACGAAAGACTATTTCGAAGGGCAGTGTTTCATTGAGTGGGACGAAGATATTCGCCTTCGCACGCAAGAAGCAATTATTTCTTATAGAGAAAAATTGCAGATGGAAATGGGATTCTATCGTTATATTCAATATGAATTCTTCAAACAATGGAAAAAGCTAAAAGCATATGCAAATGAGCAGGGAATCCAGATTGTTGGAGATATTCCGATTTACGTAGCATTTGACAGTGCGGATACATGGTCACATCCAGCATTATTCCAATTTGATGAAGATGGACTTCCAACTGGCGTTGCAGGATGCCCACCAGATGGGTTCAGTGCAACCGGACAATTGTGGGGGAATCCACTCTATAACTGGGAGTATCACAAAAAGACAGGTTACGATTGGTGGGTAAGACGTATTGCACATTGCTATCGATTATATGATATGCTACGTGTAGATCATTTTCGTGGGTTTGACGAGTATTATGCTATCCCTTATGGTGATGAAACAGCAGAATTTGGAGCTTGGGAAAAAGGTCCTGGTTATGATATCTTCCGCGTGTTAAAAGAGCGATTAGGCGAGCAAGCGGTCATTGCAGAAGACTTAGGATTCTTAACACAGAGTGTACTAGACCTTGTAGAAGAAACAGGATACCCAGGAATGAAAGTACTACATTTTGCATTTGATGAGCAAGGAGATAGCTCATATTTACCACATAACTACACACAGAATTGCGTGGTGTATACGGGAACACATGACAATACAACTACCGTAGGTTGGTTCCGAGCAATGAGTGAGAAAGAGCGAGAGATTGTATACAAATATTTAGGCGTGAAAAAAATTAGCGAAGAAGAAATTAGTTGGACAATAAATCGTATGGCATTAAGTAGCGTCGCAGATGTCTGTATTATACCAATCCAAGATTACTTAGGCTTAGGTGAAGAAGCACGTATTAATGAACCATCTACAGTTGGACAGAATTGGAAGTGGCGATTATTGCCAGGTCAAATCGAGGAAGAGTTGTTGGCGAAGATGAAGGACATGAGTGTGCTGTATGGTCGTCGTTAGGTGTCAATGTGAATGTGAAAGAATGAAGTTGGAAAATAAATATTGAATGGAAATAATGCCCCATAAGTAGGAGAACAACTTATGGGGCATTGCTATTTTTTTAATATCGATTATCAAATATCCGACTAGATTTCTTCTCACTTCGAGGCAACTCACCCATATCAACAGCTTTAGGAACAATCAATACCCCTATCTTCGTCTTACAGATATCCCGTAATTGCTTTTCAATTGCACCACGATTATCTGTGCAAGGCGTTTCAAAGTAAATGGTCATAATGTCTTTTCCGTTCAAATGGTCGATCATTACTTGGTATTCACTGCTAGCTCCATCGACTTGTTGCAGTGCTTCTTCGATTTGGCTAGGGAAGATATTTACACCTTTGACCTTAATCATATCATCAGTACGTCCAACTAACGTGTCAATACGAGGGTATGGGCAGCCACATTTACATTCTCCAGGAAGGAATCTTGTTAGGTCGTGTGTGCGATAGCGAATCAGCGGTGCGCCTTCTTTGCGAAGGGTGGTTACCACTAATTCTCCAAGTTCTCCTTCTGGGACTAATTCACCAGTTTTAGGATCAATAATCTCGAAATAGAAATAATCATCCCAATAATGCATTCCACATTCATAATCACAGCTGATTGCTACTCCAGGACCATAGATTTCTGTTAGTCCATAGATATCATAGAGTTGTACGCCCAGCTCGTTGGCGATGCGTCGTCTCATTTTCTCGCCCCAACGTTCAGAACCAATTACACCTTTTCGTAATTTGATCTGATCTTTGATACCTCGTTTCTCAATTTCTTCTGCAAGTAAGAGGGCATACGAAGAAGTGGCGCATAGCACGGTACTTCCCATGTCCATCATCATTTTGAGCTGTTTGTCGGTATTTCCAGGTCCCATAGGTATTACCATAGCACCTAATTTCTCTGCGCCATTCTGGAAGCCAATCCCAGCAGTCCAGAGACCGTAACCTGGTGTGATGTGTACACGGTCAAGGTTGGTTAAACCAGCTACTTCGTAACAACGTTTAAATATTTCAGCCCAATCATCCACATCCTGCGCGGTATAAGGGATAATAACAGGCGTTCCAGTTGTACCAGAAGAAGAGTGGATACGCACAATTTTTTCTTCAGGCATCGATTGTAATCCAAGTGGATAAGCATCACGAAGGTCTCCCTTATCTGTAAATGGAAGTTTCTGAAAATCCTCCAATGTTTGAATGTCTTCAGGACAAATCCCAGAATATTTCTTTTTATAGAACTCTCCACCTGTCATTGCTAGATAGATTGTTTTTTGTATCAGTGTAAATGTTTCCTCATTTATTCGGCTCATTAGCATCCCCCTAAATCATTGTTGTAAGTCTATAAATCATATCTAGCTAGCAGCATTGATTCCAGCATCTAGCGCATTTAGATTCATAGCGACATATTTCTCAGCTAGTGTTCGTTCGATAGAATGAACAAGTTGTTCCTTTGTAATACCCAATGTATTGCTTGTAAGAGCAGCACCGAGTAGTACGGTGTTAAGTGCTTTTACAGAACCAATTTCCCCACAGATTGTTTCTCCATCAATTTCGATTAAGTTGGCAACATGTGTTCGTAGATATTCCATCATTTCCGAACCGTCATAAGCGTAATTACTCAGTGCAGCAGTAACTGGTTGCATTCCTCGATTACTCACGACGACAGTGCCGCCTTCTTTGAGATATGGAAGGCAACGAACAGCTTCCGCAGGTTCAAATCCAATAATAATATCTGCCTGCCCATAAGAAATTAGTGGTGAATAGATGTGTTCCCCAGTGCGAACGTGGCTGACAACACATCCACCTCTTTGTGCCATACCGATGGTTTCAGCTGTGCGCACCATTAATCCATTTTCAAGGGCAGTACTTGCAATTAATTTAGAGGCGAGAACAGTACCTTGTCCGCCTACTCCTGTTAGAATACAATTCATTATTTACACCCTCCTTTGATAGCACCGACTGGACATATTGCTTCACATAGCGTACAGCCGTAGCATAATGCAGGTTCAATTTTAACTTTTTTTCCATCTAATACAATGGCTGGACATCCAAGTTCTTTCACACATTTCTTACATCCAATACATTTGTCAGTATCCACAACGGAGCGTGGAGCTGGCTTCGTAACAGCAATACATGGCGATTCAAATATAATAGCAGACATGCCGTAAATATCAGCGGCAATTTTCACTGCTTCTACAGCCTTCTCATGGTCAAGTGGATTCACTTTCTGAACCGATTCGATACCGAGAGCACGAAGCACCTTCTCAATGTCGATTTTCTCTGCAACGGACCCCATCATCGTTTTCCCAGTCCCTGGGTGTGGTTGGTGTCCAGTCATAGCAGTTGTAGAATTATCTAATACAACAAGCACCATATTATGTTCATTATAGACTCCATTTACCACGCCAGCGATTCCAGTGTGGAAGAAGGTGGAGTCTCCGATAAAAGCGAAATTCTTAGTATCAGGTTTGATGCGATTAAGCCCTTGCGCAATGGTAACACCTGCACCCATACATAGACAAGTATCGACCATGTCAAGTGGAGCAGCATTGCCAAGCGTGTAACATCCGATATCCCCAGAAAATACAGCTTCTTGTCCTTGCATCGCCTTCTTTACCGCATAAAATGATGCACGGTGTGGGCATCCTGCACATAGAACAGGTGGGCGGATAGGAAGAGGTGGAATAGGTTCACTATCAGTAGCAGTATTTGTAGCAGTATTTGTTTTAGAAACATTTGTATTAGAAGCAGTATCTTCTAATTGTAAAAATGCAATAATTGCTTGGCGAACAGATTCTACGGTGTGTTCACCAGCATTTGCAATGGAACCAGTTAATTTACCTTTGATATCAGTAGCTAAATGATGCTTTCCACATAAATATACTAATTCACGTTCTATAACTGGGTCTAACTCTTCCACAACTAATACTTCAGAAACATTTTCTAGCGCTTCTAATGCAAGCGGTGCTGGAAATGGATGTGGAGTACCAACTTTAAGAACAGTACAATCTACGCCCAATATCGCCAATGCTTCACGTACATATTCATAACTCACACCACCAGTAGCGATGATTTTATCGTCTATATTCGTCTGAGAACCCACCTCAGACTGGTTAGCCATACTGCCTATATGTAATGTATTAAAACGATAGTCTGAAAATACCGTTTCTAATTCTATATTGCGTGCTTCCATTTTAATATGATTTGCATAAGCAACACGTGGGAAGATAACCCATTTGGAAGAATCTTTGATAAATCCTTCTGGAATTTCAGGTTGTCGAATCGGCTTCACTTCAATAGCGGTACAGCCATGACAGACACGCGTAGTTGGTCGAAATAGTACAGGCGTATTGTAACGCTCTGAATATTCAAATGCGTCGATTATCATCTCATACGCTTCTTCAGGAGAAGAAGGGTCAAATACAGGCAATTTACAGAACTGTGCAAAATGTCTGGTATCTTGTTCAGTCTGAGATGAGATAGGGCCTGGATCATCGGCAACCACAATGACCATACCACCTTTAATCGTAAGATAAGTAAGACTCATAAGTGGATCGGATGCAACATTCAAACCAACTTGCTTCATAGTTACCATGGTCCGAACGCCTGAATAAGCAGCACCTACAGCAACTTCCATAGCAGACTTCTCGTTTACCGACCATTCCACATAGACAGAACCATCGTTATGCTTAGCTACAGTTTCTAATATTTCAGTAGAAGGAGTGCCAGGATACCCACTAACAAATCCGACTCCTGCATGCATTGCACCGAGTGCAATGGCTTCATTTCCCATTAAAAATTCCATATATATTCCTCGCCTTCATTATCTAAAAACATACTATTTTAATCATACTACGAGGCAGAGAAAAGTCAAGCGTTTTCACGTTAATTCTGTAAAGTGAAGGCAACAGTTGAACGGAGGCGGAATTTGTCGAATGGTTTACCTTGTATTTTCAAACATAACAAAGTATACTGAATTCAAAACATATCCCTTCTATTTATCTGTCACATTTTGTGGAATCTAGAATCATTTCTTTATGTTAATCAGAGCTTTCATGCTTACAAATCAGAAAAATAAACCCAATAAAGCAGAAAACACTGAAATACGACATATCTAGCATCATCATCTAACATATAGCGATAGGAATTATTGTATATCTAACGGGATAATGAGTGACTGCCACAGTCGTTACATTCCATGATTTTAATTGGAAATGTACGATGTGGCAGTTTTCTAGTAATTAGGAAAGAGAGAAATCTTGAACTTGTTGTAGAATCATACTCATGAGCCTGTTGCGTGCTTCTACACTTGCCCATGCAATATGTGGCGTGATAATTAACTTTTGACTATCTTTAATACGAAGATAAGGGCAAGATTCTTGCATTGGTTCTACTGCAAGCACATCTAGACCTGCTGCAGCGATGACTCCATTTTCAAGGGCTTCGGTAAGATCTTCTTCCACAACAATTGGTCCACGACCTAAGTTTAAGAAAATAGCAGTAGATTTCATCTTAGCAAATGCTGCTTTATTCATGAGACCTTCCGTAGATTCGTTTAACGGTGCATGAACAGAGAGAACATCGGATGTGGTTAGCAGTGTGTCAAAGTCCACTTGAGTAAATCCTTCTTGCGGCTCACCACCTGAAGCGGAATAATAGATAACGTTCGCACCAAAAAGTTTCGCAATGGTGGCTACATTTCTTCCGATTTCACCAAGTCCAATGATTCCAAATGTTTTTCCGGTAAGCTCATGGAAGACTTCACCAAAATGCGTAAAAATCACATCGTTTACATAGCGTTCTTCCTTTACATATTTATCATAATAAGGGAGTTTTTCTAATAAATAAAATAGGAGCGCAAAAGTATGCTGGGTTACAGAAGCAGTAGAATATCCAGCTACATTTCTCCAAGCAATTCCCTTGCTGTCTAAATAATCCTTGTCCAAATTATTAGTCCCAGTCGCAGTCACACATACAAGCTTTAAATGCTCGGCAGTTCCAATTGTGTCCTCATTAATCTGCACTTTGTTCAGAATAATCACATCTGCGTCCTTCACACGTTCTGGAGCCTCCTTAGAAGAAGTGAAGCTGTAAGTGACAACTTCTCCCAATTGTTCGAATCCAGATAAATCAATATCTTCACCAATAGTTTTTACATCTAAAAATACAATTTTCATATGAATGCTCCTTACAATTCGTTTTATATAAGAAAGTATAGCAAAGAAAGAAGAAAATTGCCAATAAATATAGATTTTCAGATATTAACGTTTTCGAACTTGGCATAAGCATTGTATCAATACCATATGGTTTCATGAAACGATGTCGCAATTTGCAACTCGCCTGTGAAACCACGTATCAAGGTGGGACACAAGTAATAATTGTGTTTAACTTTGCGTAAATATGTTAATTACCTTTTATTACTTGTAAGCACCTCGATATACTATGGTTGAATAAGATACTTAACTATCTTTAAACCCCTCACCAAGAACTTCATTAGATTCCATTATAACTGTAAAACTGGAAGGGTCTACTTTCTTGGCAAGTTTTTTAATCTGAAACATTTGTTTATTATTGCATGCGCACATTACAACAGATTTGTCATCTTTAGAATAACTGCCGACGCCTTTTAATAAAGTGGCGCCGCGACCGGTTACATGACTGATCATGGAAGCCATATCATCGCCTGAATCGGTCACAATAAATGTCATTTTCCCAGAATCGATTCCGTACATTAATTTGTCTATTACAAATGATTGTAGGTAGCAAATGATGATACCGTAGATAATACCGTCAATATTTTTATAGATAAACCCACCCAGTAGTACAATGGTTACATCGGTTACAAAAGAAATCTTTCCGATTGATAAATGAGGATGTTTCGCACGGATAGACATGATTACAAAATCCATTCCACCAGTAGAAGTGTTATTCATATAAATCATCGCATATCCTAGCCCGGAGAATACTCCAGTGCAAATGGCTGCTAGCATGATATCGCCATAATAAAGAGGGATAAAAGGAGCAATGTAGTCCACAACTAAGGAAGTGATAATAATTGTCTTAAGGGATGTGATAAAGAAATCCCGCCCAAGGATTTTATAACAACCAAGGATAATAGGAACATTAAATAACATGGTTAAGGCACCAATCGGTAGTCCAAATAAATGATAAAAAATCAGTGCAATACCAGAGACTCCAGTCATTGGAAATTGTGCATGGACAGAGAAATTGTAGATTCCCATCGCAATAAGGAAACCTCCTGCAAAGTCGATGAAAGAATCCTTTGTGAATTTAATAGCATGTTGTTTGAAGTTCATAATAATAATCCTCACTTTCATTCAATTTATAGTATGAGTCGAAATGATTCTAAATATAGAATATTGTAAAAAATATCTTATAAGTTACAATGATGCAAAAAAAGAGCAGGGCAATCATATATTCATATAATCGCAGTTGCTCTTCTGAAATCAGTATAGAGGATGTTGAGTGATAAAGTCAACACCTGTGTGAGTTAAAAGTATTAAATAAATATAAAATCATATCAGTTGTTATTTCGCAATATGTACCTTATATTTTCGGCCCTTGATTGTCTTTTCACGTAGTTCGGTTAAAGCTAAATTTCCCTTACCGTTTAATAGTTCTACATAAGTTTCATTTTCCTTGATTTCGATAATTCCGATATCATCGGGTGTAATAGAATGAATACTACACAAAGTACCTACAATATCAGCAGCTCGTAATTTCTTTCGTTTACCACCATTGATATATAATCTCGTAATATCAGTCCCCACGTTGCTTCCCTTTTTGGAACGAGATATGACTGGACTCTGCGTATTAGTGGGCGTCTCATACGAAGTTGGAATATCTATAGGTGTCAAATCTTTTTCCGTTAAGTTCTCGATACGTTTTAGATAAACCATCTGTTCTGGTGTTACAAGGTTGATGGCAGTTCCTGAACGCCCATTTCTACCAATGCGTCCAATGCGATGCGTATAATTGGCAGGAGTAGTGGGAAGGTCGTAATTAATGACTAAATCAATGCCATCCACATCGATTCCTCTCGCGCTTAGATCTGTAGCAACAAGAAATAAATATTTACCAGTCTTAAACTCATTCATATGTTGAATCCGCTTGCGTTGTTCTAAGTCTGCATGGATAAAGGAAGCACTAATATTCGCGCGTCTAAGTACTTTACAGACTTTCTCAGATACAATCTTAGTTCCTGTGAAGATAATGCCACCTTGATTCGGGTGAAGTGCTAACAAAGAGAGTAAATCCTGTGGCTTTCGAGTGTCTATGCTATGATAGGTGAATTCTTGAATTTGTAGCGTATCCAGCATCGTGGCATCAATAAAAGTAAATGCAGTGTCATGGAGGTGAGAGATACGCTCTACTTGTTCAGAAATAGTTGCTGAAAATAAAGAAATGATACAGTTAGTTGGTAGATTCTGAAAAACCAGTTCTAATTGTGACAAAAATTCTTCTTGTAACAGTTCGTCGGCTTCATCGATAATGAGAAAACGTAATTTGTCTAAGTTAAGTACCCCTTTTTCGATTAAATCCATAAGTCGTCCAGGTGTACCAGAAATAATGTGGTTCTTTTGTTTAAGTGCAAGGGTTTGCTCCTTAATAGAAGCGCGTCCATAAATAGGAAGTGCTTTGATTCTCTTGTATCGACCAATATGGTTGATATCTTCTGCAATCTGAATTGCAAGTTCTCGATTCGGTGCGATTACAAGGCCTTGTGGCTTATTCTCTAGCCAATCAATTTGTTCAATCATAGGAATAGAGTAGGCAGCGGTTTTCCCGCTGCCTGTTTCTGCTTTCGCTATGATTGAAGTACCTTCAAGCATAAGTGGGATTGCAAGCTGTTGGATAGGTGTCATGGTAACATATCCTAATTCTTGAAGCGCCCGCTGTATGGAAGGTGATAAAGGTAATTCGTTAAAATAATTCATAGGATTCCAATCTGTAACGTGTGTGATAAAACGTTTATTTACTATATAACTTAATTAATTCAACAATCATATCGGTAGATAAGTCCATCGCTTCTACCGTGATATGCTCGTAAGGTCCATGGAAAGAGAAACCACCAGTTCCAAGGTTAGGACAAGGCAATCCTTTATAGGTTAATTGTGCTCCATCTGTACCACCACGGATTGGTTGTACGATAGGTGTGATGCCGACAGCCTTACAAGCAGTTACAGCATTTTCAACGAGATGTAGACAATCCATACCTTCGATATGACTACGCATATTCTTGTATTGATCCTTCAACGTTAGTACAACAGTATCTTCTCCATATTTTTCATTAATAGATTTGGCGATTAGACGGAGTGTATTCTTTCTTGCTTCCATCAATTCATCAGTAAAATCACGAACAATATAATGAAGTTCAGCACTTACAACATCGCCTTTGATACTCATTAAATGATAGAATCCTTCATATCCTTCTGTGTGGGAAGGTGTCTCGTAAGTAGGTAGCATGCTATTTATTTCACATGCAACTAACGAAGCATTAATCATAGTGTCCTTACTCGTTCCAGGATGTACACTAAATCCTTTGATTACAAAATCAGCACTTGAAGCTGTGAAGTTCTCATATTGAATTTCGCCTTCTACACTACCATCTAATGTATAAGCGTAGTCAGCATCAAATGTTTCAAGGTCAAAAGTAGCAGCGCCTGTACCTACTTCCTCATCAGGAGTAAATCCGATGCAAATAGGACCGTGTGGAATATTTTCTGCAATTAAACGTTCTGCCATTGTAAGTATTTCAGCTACACCAGCTTTGTCGTCAGCACCTAATAGTGTAGTACCATCGGTGGTGATCAAAGTACGACTTTTAAGAGTAGGAAGATGTTTGAAAATAGACTTAGATAGTACCTTGTCGCTAGAACCAAGTACAACGTCTTCCCCATCGTAATTCTCGATAATTACTGGATTTACATTTAAACCAGAAAAATCAGGTGATGTGTCCATGTGTGCAATAAATCCTAGTTTTGGTGCAGATTCACAACCAGCCGTAGCAGGAATATGACCATACACATAGCAGTGTTCATCAACATGTGCATCTGCAATTCCCATAGCCTTCATTTCATCTACTAATAGATGTGCAAGGTCAAATTGACACTCGGAAGTTGGAACAGTAGTACTGTTAGGGTCACTCTGTGTGTGTACCGCTACATACTTTAATAAACGTTCATAAGCTCTCATAAAAAATCCTCTTTTCATGTATTATTCTGGTAACCAGATTAGTAGTATCATTGTAAGGGATAGAGGAGAAAAATACAATAGTTCAACAAGCATATCAGAACATAAATGACAAGAAATTTTCCAGTTTTAACAATAATAGTAATTATTATTAAAAAGGTGTTGCAATGTGTTATGAAATGTGATATTTTGTAGATAGAAAATAACTAAATAAGAATTCAAGGAGGACAATAAAATGAAGAAATATATTTGTGAGCCATGTTCATACGAGTATGATCCAGAGGTTGGGGATCCAGATGGTGGAGTTGCAGCAGGAACAGCATGGGAAGATGTGCCAGAAGATTGGGTATGTCCTATCTGTGGAATGGGAAAAGACGTATTTGTAGAAGCATAGGAAGTGAAGAAGTAATGTATTCCCTACATTTACTATAAGTTGTAATAGACTAAGCCTGTATTTATTGATGAACACTGCGGAGGTTATCAATAAATACAGGCTTAATCTATTGTGGATAACATGATATATGAGATAAAGTTCGTTGACATTCCTTTGCGGAATAAATATAATGGAGATATATGTAAAATACTTAGTGCTGTTAGGAGCGATATTTTATGAAAAAATACAAAATGAATTTATCGCAGTCTCAAATATGGAATAATGAAATCGCTTATCCATCATCAAATATTAACCTGATTTCTGCAAGATTATTTATTGAAGACTGTACAATTCAAGAAGCAAAAGCGGCAGTTGATAAAGTGATTGCCAGTTCGGATGTTTTCTCTGCACAGGTTGTCAGAGAAGATTTTCAAGCACATTTTGAACTTATGGATCATCAAGATGTGAATAGTAGTATTACAAAGGAGATGTCTCTAGGAGAGATAGAAAAACATGTTGAGAAATATGATGAAATCCCTTTGCATACTGCATGCTTATATGAAGTACAACTCATACCTGTTAAAGAAGGTGGAGTGGTTGTGTTCTCGAGATTTCATCACGTAATTATGGACGGTTATTCTATGACGTTGTATAGCCAATATATTTTGGACGCATTGGCGGGGAAAGAGGTGCAAGAATCTCGATTTTTCGAAGAAGAATGTGAGCTGGAGAATGAAAAGATAGAACAGCAATCAGAGGATCTAAGAGCGCTTTGGACTGAATATTTACGTGGTGCCGAATGTTCCAGTGAAATATTTGGAGCGGTAACAGAAGGGATTACGAAGACAGAATATCGACAAGCGGTAGCGACAGAACTAAAGGATAAGATTTATCGTTATGCAGAAGAGGGGAATTATCGTTTGCCATTTATATATATGGCAGCACATGCTATATATTTGGCACGGGCGACAAGACAAAAAGAAGCGATGATATTGATGTCTAGGTTAGGCCGTAAGAGAGAGCAGATGCGGACACTTGGTTGTTATGTTTTGATTGTTCCAGTTCGGATTACAGTGGAAGAGGAAGATACATTTGAACAAGTATATGAGAAAGCACTCGCATCTTCAAATATTGCTGCAAGTGGCAAAGAATTTGGATTCGATAATATTCTAAAAGTAGCGAAAGAAGAAGGAATTACACCAGAGACTCTTTCGGCCAATGTGTATAGCTACTTTAGACATAAGATGGATAGTGAGATGGAGTTTCATTTGGATGTTAGTGCAGCAGCAATGCACAATGATTTGACGTTTAATGTAGTAGCATTTGATAAAGAAATAGAATTTTCTCTAGACTTAGCAGATAAAGTATATGATAAGAGCAAAGGAATTGCATTTATTGAAAGTATTAGTAATATTTTAGAACAGAGTATCGATGGTGCTCGTGTAGGTGATCTCGTAATCGTTTCTCAGCATGATAAAGAGAAGGTAATGGGAATAAAAGGGAAAACCATTGAGTTGAATCCGAAAGATACGATTATTTCTTTATTTGAAAGAGTTGTGAAAGAGTACCCAGATAGAATGGCACTGTATGCAGGAACGAGTCAATTAACATTTGCACAGCTTGATAGCTGGTCGGATAAAATTGCAGGGAATTTGCAGAAACGTGGGATATCACATGGAGACGTTGTTTCTATCCTACTAGGAAGGGATATCAGATTAATACCTACCATATTTGGTGTGCTAAAAACTGGAGCTAGTTTTGTACCGATTGATACGAAGTATCCAGAAGAGCGAATTCGCTACATCATAGAAGATAGTAAAAGTAAATATTTGATTTCTACGGCAGAAGTAGGATTACAGTTCTGTGATTGGGTAGAGGTCGATGAATTACTAGCAGAAGAGGCAGTATGTGAACGACCTTCTATTACTAGAGAAGATAAAGCGTATATGATTTATACATCTGGGACAACTGGAACGCCAAAAGGTGTGAAGATAGCTCATAGAGGAATTGTGAATATCGTGCAACCAGGGAACAATCCTTTTAATAAGGAGATAACAAGGAATGCACGAGGGTTAGTTGCAGTAGGATCGATTAGTTTTGATATTTCACTTTATGAAATATTTGTACCACTTCTCAATGGGTTATTTATTGAATTAGCACCAGAAGAGGCTTTAACTGATCCAAGGAAGTTGGCAAGACTTTTGACTGCTCACGGGGCAGATGTAATGCACTGCACACCATCCCGCTTGGCATCGTATCTGAAGTTAGAAGAATTCAAATTAGCATTTAAGAGTGTGAAAGCAGTTCTTTCGGCAGGAGAAGTACTCTATGGAAGTTTGGTAGATTCCATTAGAAATTCATTTGGAGTGAAGATATATAATGGATATGGACCGACGGAGACAACCATAGGAGCAACCATAACAGAAGCATATGATAATATGAGCATAGGGAAGCCTATTGCAAATATGGGGATTCTGATTTTAGACGCGAAGAATCGTGCACTGCCATATGGAGCTGTTGGGGAAATCTGTATATATGGGGAAGGTCTAGGACTGGGATACCAGAACTTACCAGAACAAACGGCTGAGAAATTTACCCGATTTGAGAATATAGATATTTATAGAACGGGTGATTTAGGATATTTAAATTCAGATGGCAGACTCATGTATCGAGGACGAAATGACCGTCAGATTAAATTACGTGGCTTACGAATTGAGCTAGGAGAAATAGAACAGAGTATAAGTGCCATTGAAGGAGTCTCTTCGGTCGTATGTATGGTGAAGATGATTGCGAAACAACAGCATCTTATTGGCTATTATGATACGGTGAATCATCAAGAACTAGATGAAGCAGTGATTAAACAGACCTTGCAAGCTAAATTACCATATTATATGGTTCCGGAAGTACTGATTAATGTGGGAGAAATGCCACAGACACCTAGTGGCAAAGTGGATCAAAAAGCACTGGCACAATATCCAGTTGAAATTAAGCGATTATATGTAGAACCTGCTAATGCTATGGAGAAAGTGATTTGTAAGGCATTCGCTGAAGTAATTGGAATCGAGCAAGTAGGTGCAGAAGATAATTTCTTTGATGCAGGAGGAGATTCGTTAGGCGCAGCAATGTTAATGCTTCGATTAGAAGAAGATTTCCAAGAGGGATGTATCGAAGTGGCAGATATTTATAAATATCTAACACCACGTAATATTTCTAAGAAAATATTAGAAGTGTCTCCAGAGAAAGAAGCGAATTATCTTGAAGGATTGGATTACTTGGGATTCAAACAAGCACTTAAGATTCCGACAAATATCAGTGATGAAACAAATAATCTAGGGAATGTATTGCTTACAGGTGTTACAGGCTACTTAGGAGTACATATATTGTATGATTTATTAATGAGACCAGAGCAGTACCAGAAGATTTATTGTGTTGCTAGAAACAAAGGAAAGCTAGAAGCAAAAAAACGTGTATTGACTTCATTGTTTTATTATACAGAAAATGATTTCGCTGATATCTATGGGGAACGTTGGGAAGTGATAGAAGGAGATATTACCCACGAAGATATGTATCAGAAACTAGAAGGAATACACATAGATACTGTAATAAATTCAGCGGCTAACGTAGCTCATTTTGCGAAAGAAGAGGAATTGACTAGTGCAAATACAGATAGTGTACGACGATTAATTGAATATTGCTTAGAGCAGAATGCAAAGTTGTGTCAAGTTTCGACCATTAGTGTTGCGGGAAGTTATTTAATTGGAAAAGAGCCACTTGAGTTTTCGGAAGAGAAGTTCTTCATAGGGCAAGAAATTCAAAACCAATACTTACTATCTAAGTCAATCGCTGAGTATGAGATGATTCGAGCTAGTATAGATAAAGGGTTAAAGATAAAGATCATTCGAGTGGGAAACCTACAAGGACGTATCTCAGATGGTGAATTCCAGATGAATATGAAGAGTAATGCATTTTCAAGAAGAATCCTTAGTTTTATCAAGATTGGAGCGGTTCCGTATAGTGCATACAACAGTCAAGTGAATTTTTCGCCAGTAGATGAAACGGCGCATATGTTAGTGACATTGTGTACAACAGCTAATGAACAGTGTGCATTTAACCTTTATCCACCAGAAGATGTTGCGTTTAGTAGAATTATTGCGATTCTAAATGACCTTGATTGTCCAATACGTATTGTAGACGATAAAGAATTTAAAGAAATAATTGATGAACTGAAGAAGACGCCAGAAGGACGGAAAATAGTAGAAGGAATTCTCATTGAGAAGAAAGATTTGAACTATGAGTTCGTGGGAGTGAACTCGAAATACACGCAGGATATACTGGATGTACATAAAGAAGCGTGGACTGAGATACAAGATGAATATTTGCATAAATGTTTTCTGGGGTTAACAGATATGTTGATGTTTTAATTTGAGGAGAGGAGAGGGAAATGGATAGTGTCGTATTATTATGGAGTATTGCTATTTTTTTAGGAGGAGTGTTTGCAGCGGTTATTATAGGGATTACGTTAGAACCAAAATACAAGGCTCCTAAGCGGATTTTGGCTTGGAGTATAGCGGCAGTGATTGGATTGGTGCTGACATATATCAATTATAGTATTAGTTTAACCAATGATGTATTTGGTGTGTTTGGCCTATTTGTATTGATGTGTATCCCATTATTTATCGTATACAAAGGGACGATTTCTACCAAGTTGTTTATTGCATGTACGGGGAGTTTGATATCAAATGTCTCTACATTTATGTTCTGTGGAACGACAGATTCCTTAGTGGCACCAGCATTGGGCTTGATTAAAGAAAGTCCATATGAAGTTCCGAATCTATTATTCTTTATCGGAATTAAAGTAGTCGTGTATACGGTGATATTCTTCTTGTATAAAAACTGTCTGAGAGATAAGTTTGTGGATATGATTGGAGCATTATCTGGGAAGATGGGGTCTTTTGTTCTTGCACCAGCCATATCAGTTCTTGGATTTTATGTAATTAATACATTTACAAATGTTAATGGGATTTTCCCGAACCATGCGTGGTTTTTCCCATTGTATTTGACCATATGTATTATATTTGTAGTTGAATTCTTCTTATTATTCCACTCCGTATTATGGACAGCTAGGGCAATGAAGAATGAAGCGGAACTGGGAGTAGCAACACATATACAAGGATCCATGTTACCGAGTGATTTTAAAGAATTTTCAAAAAGAGGAGAATTTGACATTTGTGCAACCATGGTTCCAGCGAAAGAGGTTGGAGGAGATTTCTATGATTTCTTCCGTATTGATGAAAGTAGAATTGCAATGGTTATTGCGGATGTATCTGGAAAGGGCGTACCAGCAGCACTATTTATGGTTGTCTCTAAAACCTTACTTAAGAATGTTACCCAATCAGGATTAACACCAAAAGAGATTTTGGAGAAGGTTAATAATCAATTATGCGAGAATAACGAAGCAGAGATGTTCGTTACGGTATGGTTAGGAATATTAGATATAAATACAGGCATGTTAACATGTGTAAATGCAGGTCATGAATACCCTGCTATCCGTCGAGCAAATGGAGAGTTTGAATTATTTAAAGATAAGCATGGATTTGTACTAGCAGGGATGGAAAATGCACGCTATAGAGAGTATGAAATACAATTACAAAAAGGAGATACTGTTTTCGTTTATACAGATGGAGTTGCAGAAGCAACAGATGTCCATAATCAACTATTTGGAACGGAAAGAATGATAGAAGCATTGAATAAGAATTCGGGGACAAGGCCAGAAGAAATATTACGTGACGTGAAAGTATCTGTTGATGAATTCGTTGGAACAGCACCACAATTTGACGATCTTACTATGTTGGCGATACAACTGAATAAATAGTAACTAATTTCACATATTTCAGGTGAAGGAGAAAAATGATGAAGGAAATAACAGTAGATGCAACATTGGAAAATTTAGCAGTTGTGCAAAGGTTTATAGAAGAAGAATTAGAAATAATAGGAGCATCGATGAAAGCGATAATGCAAACATCCATTGCGGTAGAAGAGATTTATGTAAACATCGCACACTACGCATATAATCCAGATGTAGGTGAGGCTACCATTCGTTGTTCTGTCGATGAAGAACCTTTGAGAGTGAGTATTCAGTTTCTTGATAGCGGAAAGCCTTATAACCCATTGGAGAAAGAAGATGCAGATATTACACTTACAGCAGAAGAGCGAGAGATAGGTGGATTGGGAATCTTAATGGTTAAGAAAAGTATGGATGAAGTGACCTACGAATATGAAGCAGGTAAGAATATTTTAACAATACATAAAAACTTATAAAAGAAAGCAGAGGATTGGAATATGAAAATCAATAAGGTATTAGAAGGAACAAAGTTAAGCATTGACATTGAAGGGAGATTAGATACATCAACAGCACCTTCTCTAGAAATCGAAATCAAGCAAAATATTACTGGAATTACAGAATTGATTCTAGACATAGAGCAATTAGAGTATATTTCATCAGCAGGATTAAGAGTTCTATTAAGTGCTCAGAAAGTGATGAATACACAAGGAACCATGATTATCAAGAATGCAAATGAAACTGTTTTGGAAGTGTTCGAAGTTACAGGATTTATGGATTTCTTGACAATTGAATAATAACAGCTATTTCTTAAAGTCTTTCAGGTAGAACTTGATAATAGCTAAATATTCGCGTATATAGCAACTAGGCAGCAAATAAAAAGCAGTGGGCGCGCTTAATCCTTCTGCGTGAATGCCTGTTAGTAAGGCGATTTTGCTAGAACGATAAATGTGGAAATCATTGGTAACATACACAACAGCGTATGTTTCTTGAAAATAATCATCAAGGAGAACTTTGGAAAATTGGAAATTTTCCAAAGTTCTCCTTGATTTGTCTTCAATTATAACAGAAGAATCTTGTAAATTATATTCATTTAAAAGATACTTTTTCATTGCTAATGCCTCGGTAATGGTGTCACTGTTTCCCAGTCCTCCAGACACAACTATCACAGAATTAGGATAAGAACAGTGACAGTGGTATGCAGTATCAAGACGGCTGGCAAGGGAGCGAGAAACAGTATTATTTCTGAGACCTGCACCTAAAACAATAATCGCGTCACATGCAGTAGGAAACTCTGTGTTAGCAGATTTTACAATAAGGAATGTAGCAATGATAAATGTGAATAGGAATGCAACAAAAAAGAATAAGATGCTGCAATAAAGTATATGAAATAAAATAGAAGAATGAAAAAATTGTAATAATGAGTTCATAAAATCTCGCTTTCGTTATTATGTAAATTTATAATCTTGTTTTTATATTATAGTTGCAATTTTGAAGTGGAAAATCAGTTTCTATATTATATTGTAATCAATGAGCAAGTATAATACAATTATTATATTGAAAGAAAGTTAAAATTATTAGTTAAAACGAAGAGCGGTAAGGGAGATATAGCAAGTGAGACGGTTACAGAGAAGTGAGGTAAATCTAGCAAAGAAGGTGGATCCAGACCTAGAGAAAATGTATCGAAGAATGGCAGCAGCGATTATTCGGATGGAATGTGATTATCATAGTACAAGAATGGGTGTGCAGTATAATAAAATCACGATACGAGACCAGAAGAGTCGCTGGGGAAGCTGTAGCTCCCAAGGAAATCTGAATTTTAGCTGGCGGTTAATATTGATGCATCCGATGGTGGGGCGGTATGTAGTAGTCCATGAATTGGCACATTTAAAGCATATGAATCATTCAAAGGCATTCTGGGACGAGGTAGAACGAGCGATGCCGAACTACAAGAAACGCAAAGAATGGCTAAAGCAAAATGGGTATAAATATATAAGGAGATAGATAGCATGCAATCTATTATATTTCACATAGACGTGAATTCTGCCTTCCTTAGTTGGAGTGCAGTTGAGAA
This sequence comes from Eubacteriales bacterium, assembly GCA_044425815.1. Classification (GTDB taxonomy): domain Bacteria; phylum Bacillota; class Clostridia; order Lachnospirales; family Lachnospiraceae; genus CAUPWF01. Next base: position 7,571 of record JAWXVA010000006.1, on the reverse strand, counting down.
TTTAAAAAATGGAAGCGAGTTGGATCTTCGTACCATACCTAGTATTATAGGAGGCGATCAAGAAACCCGCCATGGAGTAGTATTAGCCAAGTCTATTCCAGCTAAGAAATATGGAATTCGGACAGGGGAACCAGTAGCGGATGCATTTAGGAAATGTCCCCATTTGGTGACCCAGAGACCCTGCCACAATATGTACAAGCAGTATAGTGAGAAGATGATGGAGTATTTGCGGACATACACACCAGATATAGAGCAAGTGAGTGTAGATGAATGCTATCTTGACTTTACTGGAATTGCGCATTTATACGAATCTCCTTTGGACTGTGCAATGCAAATAAAAGATGGAATTGATCAGAAGCTAGGATTTACAGTGAATATAGGGATATCAACAAGTAAAGTATTGGCAAAGATGGCATCGGATTTTCAAAAACCCAATAAAATACACACCTTATATCTAGACGAAATAGAGGCGAAAATGTGGCCCATGCCTGTAGGTGAGCTTTATATGGCTGGAAAAGCTAGTGTAAAGACAATGGAAAAGCTGGAAATCAAAACGATAGGTGATCTAGCTGGATTTGACAGGACTATTCTACGAACGCACCTAAAAAGTCATGGGGATTTATTATGGAATTACGCAAATGGAATTGATGAATCAACAGTAGGAGTTGTAGAACCGAAATTAAAAGGAATAGGAAATTCCACGACCATTTCTAATGACTTAACTACAATGGAAGAGAGTCGAAAAGTTTTACTAGAACTTGCAGAAAGTGTGGGCGGGCGATTAAGAAGCTCTTCACAAAAAGCAAATATGGTTAGCGTTGAGATAAAATATAATACCTTTCAATCCGTTTCTCACCAATGTCAATTACAGCAACCAAGTAATGCCAATGATACCATTTATCAGACAGCGTGTAAATTGTTTGAAGAGCTGTGGACGGGTGAACCAGTGCGGTTGCTTGGGATTCGAACGGCAAAATTGCAGGGAGAACAAGAACCAGAGCAGATGAATTTGTTTGATTTGGATTTTAAACGTAGACGATTAGATGAAGCACTTGACCGGATTAAGGAGAAATATGGAGATGATGCAGTGCATAGAGGGAGTTTGATGCGTAAACAAGATACGAATGTAGAAGTGCAATCAACAGAAGAATAAATAGAATTCCTGGATGAGGTAGAATAAGGAGTCATGCAAGTACATACTTGTATGGCTCCTTATTCAGAGGGGGAATCTATTTAATTATCGTTAATTGCTTAGGAAAATGAGTTAGAATCTCGGCGCCTTCTTCTGTAATCAATACAGTGTCTTCTATTCGAACACCGCCCCAACCAGGTATGTATAGACCAGGCTCCATGGTGATGACACACCCCGGTTCTAGTGTTTTTGAACCATAATTACCGAGGAATGGCTCTTCGTGTAAATCAAGACCTACACCATGTCCAATACCAGCGTAATAGTACTGCTCCCAGTCACTCATCGTTTTACGAATTTCGGCATCAGGGGTAGTAGCGTGTACGTTAGGACCAAGATAATCAAGCCCTATTTGTTGACCTTGGCGGACAAGCTCATACATTTCTTTTTGCTTATCGCTTGCTTCACCTACGACAAAAGTTCTAGTCATATCAGAAATATACCCATTGTATTTTGCACCAAAATCTACAAGTACAAAATCGCCATATTCGACTTTCTTGTCACCTGGTTTTCCATGAAGTAAGGAAGATTTGGCACCAGAGATAAGAATGGTCTCGAATCCTAGGTCATGTGCTCCATGCATCTTCATAGCAAATTCAAGATGGGCACATAATTCACGTTCTGTCACGCCAACTTTTATGTGCGGAATCAAGTCGTAGAGTGCTTTATCTGCAATTTCACATGCAATGCGAAGGTTTTCGATTTCGTCAGTTGTTTTCGTATAGCGAAGACTTTCTACGATATTTTCGGTAGGAACAAGAACAGTGCTTTTGTCTTCTGAAAGAGTACGTAAACTTTCATACTTATCATAAGTAGTGAAATTTTTTTCGAATCCAAGTCTGGAGATATTGTGTTTCTCGCACAATGCAAATATCGTATTAGGGATACTGCGAGAATATTCGTGCCAATTGACAACGGTAAAGTCTGGACAAGAATGCATAGCTTCTTCTATAAATCTAGCATCCGTAATAATATATTTTTCGTCTTTGCAAATGAATAGGTAAGCGAGTTCATCAGGGTAACCTGATATATACTTTACATTGGCCTCTTTGGTGATATAAAAAGCATCAATGTCGTTCGCATCCATTGCAGAGTATAAACAATTCATCTTATTCATTAGAAACTCCTTCCGTAGTTACAAATGGTTACTACATATCTTTGATAATAATATGACTTACGCACTGATATGTCAATATTGTTTTTGAGGTAATTTAAAACTTGTACAGGTTGCACAAAAAAATAATGAAATAGAATTGACATTTCGCTAAACATTGTCTATAATAGCTACTAAAAGTAGCGACTAAAAAATATAGGCAGTATAGCATGTAAAGTAGAAGAAAATTAGAACAAATTAAGAGGAGGAATTGAGATGTTATTATTGACAAGAGAAGAGATTAAAAAAGTGTTTTCCATTAAGGATGCAATTGAAACAAACAAGGTGGCATTTGTGCAAGTAGTAGAGAAAACTTGTGAAATACCACTTCGTACACAAATCCAAGTGCCAAAGAAAGATGGATGCTTCCTATTTATGCCTGCGTATGCAGAGTCGATTGATCGAGCGTCGTTAAAGATTGTAAATTTATTCCCACATAATATCGATGAAGGGAAAAGCTCATCTCCAGCACAAGTGGTATTGATTGATGGAAATGATGGATTTGTAAAAGCCATTATGGATGGAACCTATGTCACACAATTAAGAACAGGGGCAGCATCGGGAGCAGCATTTGAATTACTTGCAAGAAAAGATGCGAAAATCGGAGCGCTGATTGGTACAGGTGGTCAAGCGGCAACACAATTAGAAGCAATGTTAGCAGTTCGCGAATTGACAGAAGTTAGAGTTTATGATTTGAACAAAGAGAGAACAGAAGCATTTGTAGCTCAGATGCAAGAAGAACTTGCTTCGTATGGAACAAAAATCATTGCAGCAGAATCTTCAGATGCGGCAGTGGACAATGCGGATTTATTAATTACAGTGACACCAGCAACGAAACCAGTATTTGATGCAACAAAAGTAAAAGCAGGTTGTACAGTGAGCTGTGTAGGTGCATATAGACATCAAATGCAAGAGATGGATCCAGTGATTTTGACTCGTGCATCTAAGATTTATTTCGATTCAGAAGAAGCGGTATTATCAGAATCTGGGGATATCTTAATTCCGTTAGAAGATGGAACCATTACAAAAGAGGACTTTACAGGCGATTTGGGTGATGTAATCTTAGGAAATATCGTAGGGAGAGAAAACGATGAAGAAATTATTGTTTTTGAAACGGTAGGAGTAGGAGCACAAGACTTGATGGCTGCGAATATGATTTATGAAAATGCAAAAGCAGCAGGTGTAGGAACAGAGTGGAATTAAATAGAGTAGAATAGAAGTATGAGTGGCACAGAGGAATAAATGCAAGAGGAGATAGCTATGGGAACAGAGTTTTGGAACGGAAAAGAAGCAGCACACAGACGTGTAATGATGAAGGCGGCAGGATATTGCGATTGTGATATTAAAACAAAACCGCATATTGGAGTACCGAATTCATTTATGGAAGGCTCTCCAGGATCGGCACATTTGCGTCAGATAGCAGAGGCAGTAAAACAAGGAATCTGGGCAGCAGGTGGAGTGCCAATTGAATTTGGGATTCCAGCGACTTGTGGAAATATGGCGAATGGTGCAGAAGAATTAAAATACGAGCAAGTGGGAAGAGACATTGTAGCAATGTCGGTAGAATTCGTGTCAAAAGTACATAATTTTGATGGATTAGCGATGATTGCATCTTGTGATAATATTATTGCAGGATGTTATTTGGCAGCAGCAAGACTTGATATTCCATCTATGATCGTAACCGGTGGATCGATGCAAGCAGGAAAATATGAAGGAAAAACAGTTGTAGAAGCAGATTTAGATGCAGCAAGATTCTCAGGGGCAAGTGATGAAGAATTAGACTATATGGAAGGGTGTGTGTGTCCATCATTTGGGGCGTGTCCATCTATGGGGACTGCGAACACGATGCAGATGCTAGGGGAAGTATTTAACTTAGTACTTCCAGGAACAGCAACAATTCCAGCATCTGACAATATGAAATTACGTGAAGCAAGAGAAGCAGGAATGCGTGCAGTAGAATTAGCAAAAGCGGGTAGAAAACCATCAGATTTAATCACGAAAGAAGTCTTACTAAATGCAGTCATGTTTGATATGGCAGTGGCAGGATCAACGAATGCAGTACTACATATTCTTACCATGGCATATGAACTCGGAATCAAAATGTCACTTGAAGATTTTGAAGTGTACGCAAAAGAAATTCCTTGTATCAATGCGGTAATACCTAGTGGACCATATACGGTGGTAGATTTCCATTATGCAGGTGGAGTACCAAATGTAATGAAAATGCTAGAAAGCAAATTATTCCTTGATGCACCGATGATGACAGGAGAAACATGGAGAGACTATCTAGCAACAGTGACACCTGAAGCAAATAAAGTGATTCACACGTTAGAAAAGCCATTGTTTGAAGAGCCTGGACTTAAGATACTTCGTGGAAATTTATCACCAAATGGAGCGATTGTTCGCCCGACAGCAGTACCAACAGAAGTGAAGTACATGAAAGGGAAGGCAAAAGTATACGAGACAGATCGCGTGGCATTTGAAGCAATCGAGGCAGGCGAAATTGTGCCAGGAGATATTATTGTGATCCGATATGAAGGCTGCAAAGGAGCACCAGGAATGAAAGAATTAATGCTAAGTATCGATGCACTAATCGGTCATGGGTTACACAAGAGTGTAGGATTAATTTCCGATGCAAGATTCTCAGGATTTAACTTTGGTGCAATTATAGGGCATGTATCACCAGAAGCTTATGATGGTGGTGCCATTGCATTAGTAAATAATGGTGATGAAATCGAGATAGATATTCCAAATGGTACAGTATCATTATTAGTCTCGGACGAAGAATTAGCAGAACGTAAGAAGTCATGGGTATGCCCACCACTTAAAGAGCAAAAAGGTTGCTTAAATATATTTGCCAAAACGTGTAGACCAGCAGAAGAAGGCGGAGCGATGCAGCCTTGGGAAATATAGAGCGAGAAATGATTGAGGGCAACTAATATGGATAAAGAAATATTATTACTAAATAAGATAGGATTGTCTGATACGGAATCGAAAGTATACTTGACGGTATTACAGAGAGGGAATTTATCGGGATATGAGACAAGTAAGCTGGCAGGGATTCCACGTTCGAAAATCTATAATATATTAGAAAATCTTATCCAGAAAGGCTTCATATTATATTCGGAAAATGAAAATAGCAACACGTATTCTGCGATACCAATTCGTCAAGTAGTTGATAAAGTGAGATACGAGACGAAAGGTGTTTTATCAGAATTAAACGAAAGATTAGGAGCATTTCCACAGACTACAAACTTAGATGAAATCTGGCATATCAAGAATCGCTCCAATATTTTTGCGAAATGTCGCGAACTAATTCATGAAACAAAGCAGGAGTTATTATTGCAGGTATGGGATGATGACATTGAACTAATTATGGACGAATTGCTACAACAAGAAGCGAAAGAATTAAAGATGGGTATTGTAGTATTCAGCCATGATAAGAGTCTTCGCTTACCACTGCAGAAATATAGTCGTCATGGGATGGTAGAAGAAAAGAAGGCTGAAATGGGCGGACGTTGGATTACGTTGGTATCTGATAATACAGAAGTAATCTTTGGCCAAATAATTGGCGATGATATTGCAGAAGTGATTTGGACAAAGAGTAGACCAATGGTCATTTTAGCTTCGGAATGTGTAAGACATGATTTGTATTTCTATAAAAGTGCACAGATGTTTAGAGGCGATATGGAAGAAAAATTCGGCGAAGACTTGGAAAGGATTCGCGATATATTCTAGGATGAACTTGACTTGATATCGTCAGAACGATATACCTTATTGAAAAGTATCGTTCTGACGATATTTAATTTTGTGAGATATGTGATAGAAGGGATTTATTATTATGGAACAAAAAGTTACATTGTATCATGGTTCGTCTCAAGTTGTGCAAATGCCAACGTATGGAATGGGAAAAAAGAATAATGATTATGGGCAAAGCTTTTATTGCACAGAATCTTTAGAGTTGGCAAAAGAGTGGGCATGTACTTCCGTGGTAGGTGGTTATGCGAATCATTATGAATTGGAGACAAAAGAACTGAAGGTTTTAAATCTTGCAGATAAACATGTGTTGAATTGGCTAGCTGTGTTGATTGCGAACCGAACATTTGAGTTGAAAAGTAATCTTGCGTTGGAAGCGAGAGAATATTTGATAAAAGAATTTTTAATAGATACTACAAGTTATGATGTAGTGATAGGATATCGTGCAGATGATTCGTATTTTGCATTTGCGACAGGCTTTGTGAATGGGACAATATCATTAGAGCAATTATCAAGAGCCATGGTATTAGGAAAGTTAGGAACACAGATTGTACTTAAGTCAAAGCAGGCGTTTTGCAATATAGCATTTCTTGGGTATGAAGAAGTAACACAGAGCCAATATTATATAAATCGACTATCAAGAGATAGAGAAGCACGAAATACGTATCTTAAGATACGGGGAGAGAAAAGTATTTCGGAATCCATATACATGTTAGATATATTGCGGAAAGGATGGAAAGAAAATGATATATGCCTATAAACAAGAATGTATTTCAGAAGTGATGGATAATTTGGGCTGCATGCTAGATTATGCGGTATATAGCATGGGGTTCGAAGCAAATCGGTTTTTGAATATGTTCATTATAAGTGGACTAGCACAGGAGATAGAACATGCGAATCCGAAATACACAGTTGGAATGTCTGGAATTGAATTAGCACATGAAGTGTTGTATATCACATTTGGAACAGAGATAGAGGTAAAACAATATTACACATTAGATAAAAGTCCGGAATACTGGGGCATGTGGTCATTAGCCTACTATCAATTCGAATCAGAATTAAGTTTTGGCAGATTATTGGAATACGTAACATTTGACATAGCATTACAACTATATCCTACATTGCATGAGGCTGATATCTCAAAGTTCGTTGATGTGTTAGATACCAGAATAGAACTTTATCGAAAGAACACAGAAACAACTGTTGCGAGATTGCGACGAATGCAGGGCTACTCGCAGAAAGTGTTGGCTGAACAATCTGGAGTTTCACTTCGTATGATTCAATTGTATGAACAGAGGCAGAATGATATTAATAAAGCACAAGCAGAGACGTTATTGAAACTTGCGAAGGCGCTCCATTGCAGTATGGAAGAATTGATGGTATAATAAAGTTTACGAATTTGGGAGGGTGCATTTATGAAATTAACACAATTATTAGAACGATTAGACTATACCGTAGTGCAAGGAACAGAAG
>JAWXVA010000066.1:0-13553 GCA_044425815.1 Eubacteriales bacterium | reverse complement strand
GTCTATATTCTATCTTCTGTTCTACAATGCGACGTGCAAATTTATCAGCATATTCAGGTCCTGTTAACTCTTCGTTGAATGTATGAAGACCGAATCCATTATGTATACATTGATTCAAGATGCCACCCAGTTCTTGATCCCGCTCCAAAATCAATATATTTTCTACCCCTTGTTCTCTGGCTGATAAAGCAGCTGCCAACCCTGCAGGACCACCACCGATTATAACAATATCATATTGTTCCATATCTTATCCCTCTTTATTGTCCCTCTTTATTGTCCCTCTTTATTATCACTCTTTGTTTTTCCCTACTATTAAGTGAGATTCCCCGCCAGATTTCGTAATGCATGCAATATCCACCTCTAATTCACGGCTTAGTATCTCCATAATTTTCGGGCTACAAAATCCACCTTGACACCTTCCTGCACTCGCTCGAACTCTTCTCTTTATTCCATCTAATGATTTTGCTCCTAGCGGTCTATGGATTGCTTCCAGAATTTCTCCTTCGGAAATCATCTCACAACGACAAATAATATTTGCATATGAAGCATCGTTTTGAATGAGACTCTTCCAAGCTTCTCTCTCCATTGTTGCTACTCTTGTTAACCCTTTTCTGGTCGCAATATAATCCTCTTTCTTTTCTAATTCTAATTTAGAACTTATGATATCGGCCACCTTACACCCTATTGCTGGACAACTCGTAAGACCTGGCGATTCTATTCCTGCACAATCGATAAATCCTTTTGCATCCTCTAATTCTTCTATAATAAATTCATGCCCCTCTTCATGTGCTCGGATTCCTGCAAATGAAGTAATTACTTTTTGTAACGGCAATCCTTTTATATTTGCAATTCCTTTTTGCGTTGACTTTTCTATAATCGTTTCTATTCCCGCTCTGCTAGTCGCTGTGTCGTCCTTATCCTCGATATCATTTGCAGTTGGTCCTACAAGTAGATTTCCGTGAACCGTCGGCGTAATTAAGATTCCTTTTCCATATTCATTCGGTAGTGTAAATATTGTATGTTGAACATGGCTTCCTGCTTCTTTATCTAACAACAAATATTCTCCACGCCTCGGAATAATATTTATCTTATCTGTGCTAACCATATTATGAAACATATCAGCATGTACCCCTGCGGAATTCACTATATATTTTGTTTCCATCATGTCTTTATCCGTCTCAACAATCCAGCTCACACCATCTTTTGTTGCGCCTGAGTTTTTTCGACTAATCCCTAATACTGGAATATTAAAAACAAATTCAACTCCATTTATCTTAGCATGTTCAGATAAAGCCAAGTTAAGCTCAAATGGGCAGACAATCCCTGCTGTAGGCGCATAAAGCACAGCCTCTGTCTCTTGGTCTAGATTTGGCTCCATTTGAAAAATTCTCTCTTTATCCGTAATAATTTCTAAATCCTTGACCCCATTCAAGACTCCATTTTCATATAGTTCATATAGCTTATCCATCGAATCTGAATGTTTAGCCACGACGATAGATCCGTTCTGAATCCACGGAATATCTAATTCTTCCGCCAATTCTGCCATCATTTCATTTCCTTTGACATTCATCTCAGCCATCAAAGAACCATGTTTCGCATCATAACCTGCGTGAATAATCCCACTATTGGCTTTGGATGTTCCACAACAAACATCTTCGTCCTTTTCCAGAACACATATTTTAAGCTTATATTTCGATAATTCTCTTGCACATGCAGATCCAGTTACCCCTGCACCGATTATGATAACGTCATACATGGTTTTCCCTCCTAGTTACTAGTATTTACTGATATTACCACCTTTAATGTTGTATCTCTTTCTACTCTGCACATATCAAGGCCTTTCGCAATATCCGAAAATGGTATACGATGTGAAATAATTGGCTCTAAACCAAACTTTCCAGATTCAACCCATTCGATACATTTCTTAATTGATTCTTTCGCACTGTCAGCTCCCATTGGTATTGGCATATTAACATTAGCCGCTTCTAATTCTGCTCGTTTATCTTCCCAATCAAATGGAGCGATTCCATATGCGAAAATCTGAGTTTTCGAACTACTTAATGCAATAATATCCTGTATTATATCACCGCCTGTAGCATCTATAATTGCATCTGGACTTCCATCTAAGCCTTCTAAAATTCGCTCAATATAGCCTTCCGATTCTGTATCTACCACAAAATCTGCTCCAACTTCTAACGATTTATCAAGTCTTAGCTTTCTTCTTCCAACGCCGCAAATTTTAGAAGCTCCCATCATAATAGCAATTCGATGATAAATTAATCCAGCTGGACCTAATCCGTATATGGCTACTTTATCTCCTTTATTAATCAACGGAGTTCCATCTGCTGCAAATAGAAGTCTTGAAGCCCCAATAACCATTTCCATTATCGCCGCAACATCTTCTGGTACAGATTCATTAATCACACCAACTACAGAACTTACTGTATCCAATATGACATAATCAGCAAAAGCTTTCCCATTTACTGTCCAATACACTACTCTGTCACCTATATTCATATCTGTCACAGCAGCACCTTTATCTACTATAACTCCACTGCATTCATGCCCGATAATATAAGGAAAACTTGCGTTTGGCCAATTTTTTTCTGGTGTATCTGTTGCATATACTTTATTATCTGTTGTATTACAAATCGCTGCTTTTTTAACAAAGACTTTGATTTGCGTATCTTTTATTACATTTGGTTCTTGGATTTCCATAATTTCAAGAGTACAATTTCCTGTTACAACTGCTGCTTTCATTTTGCTTCTCCTTTGGATATTCATCTTATGCTATTTTCTTCTTTGGATCTTACTTTACTATTCCAGACTATTACCATTCAGTAAGAAATCATATACGCTCATCACAAGGGATCGCTGCTCTTGTTCCATTTTTTCAGCCGTTGGCATCGAATAAGTAGACTGTATATAGTATCGCTTAGAGCCTTTATTACATACAAAATCCACCTCTAGCTGTTTCCTCATCATTTTACCTGTAGAATCTCTCTGTTGGATTGTTACAACTCCAACATCCACATTATAACCTCTAGTAAGCAATTCATTATAAATGACATTTTCCATTGTATGAGTTTCTTCCAACTGTCGAAAGTTAATTCGTGCATTTCTAAGTCCAATATCAGAAAAGTAATACTTCATTGGTGATTCGATGTATTTTCTTCCTTTAATATCATATCGGTGTGCCGCTGTTATCAAAAAAGAATCACTGAGGTAATCAAGGTAATTATTGATTGTTTTAGCACTAATGGTTACCTGTTTAACTGATTTGAATGTATCTTCCAATTTTCTTGGATTAGTAAGGGAACCACTCGCTGATGCAAGAATATTTAATAATTCTTCCAGTTCCGCGCGATTCATCACCACGCCCACGGAACTCTGTAATGATATCCTTGGATAAAAACTTAGCATTACTTCCTGTTACATATACATCTACATTTGGAATTCTCATCAATCCGTTCAGAACCGATTCAAACTGTCCCAACAGCTGTATTTCATCAAGGATAATGTAATATTGTTCTTTATCCACAATTTGCTCTTTGATAAAAGGATACAATACTTCTGGATCACGATATTTGATGTTTTCAAAAGAATCGAATGCCACTTCGATGATGTGATTGGCATCTACATTATTCTCAATAAGGTAATCCATAAACAGATTGAATAGAAGATATGATTTCCCACATCTTCTCATTCCAGTAACTACTTTAATCAGTCCATTATGTTCTTTTTCAATCAGCTTGTTCAAATAATAATCTCGCTTAATTTTCATCTCTCCACTCCTCACTTTTGCTTCATGTAGCATTTATGTGTAATTACATTATCCTTTATATCAAGAAAATGTCAATCTCTATTACGCACTTTTGCTTCATGAAGCATTTTCATTACCCAGAATGTTCATTTTTTGAGTATTTCTAATCCTTCAAAGCCGTTATCGGTACCACATATACCCCGTCTGGTCTCCTATAAGCAGCATTGGACAATCCACAAATTACGCATAATTGACTTGGTGGCATTCCGCCATTATTTTCAATTACCCTTTTTATCTTAAGAAGATTCTGAGCCCCACTTTCTATCTGATTTGCACCTAGCTTGATCTCAAATGCATGCCATGTGCCATCTGGGAATTCAATCACTGTATCGATTTCATTATTATTATAGTCTTGGTAATGGTATAAATGAGCGCCAAATGATTCTGCATATATTTTCAAATCTCTTTCACAAAGTGATTCGAATAAAAATCCTAATGTTTCTAAATCACCGATTAATTTTTCTGGTGTTGCTTTCAATAACGCACACGCTAATGACGGGTCTACAAAATGACGTTTTTCAGACTGTTTAATTCTTACTGAAGAACGTATGCTAGGCGAGAATGGTGGCTGATTGTCTGTTAAAAACAATCTTTTAAATATGTCTAAGTATACTTGTACCGTTTCTATATCGATATCTTCGTCATCTATTGCTTTCACATCTGCTTTTATTTTTTTATTCGTGACAGTTGTACTTTCATTTCTTGCCAATGATTGTAACAATCGCATCATCTTACTAGTATCCCTTTTCACTCCATCCATCCGATAAACATCATCCATAATGACGGCAGTTAAATATTCAATAGGCAACCATCCTATTCTTGATTTCTCTACCTCTAAGTTACCTGGCCATCCACCACGTATAATAAATTCTATAATACTCTTAATATCCACTTCACCTGTCATCACTGCAATCGTTTCACCTTTGCATAAATCTTGTAATGAAACTTTCCCCGAAGAATCTCCTGATTCATATAATGACATCGGGCGCATATGCAATTTCGCAATTCTTCCTGCACCACTATGCATAATGCCCTTGTGATTAGGTGTGGATGAACCTGTTAATATAAATTGTCCTTTTTCTGATGTTTGATCAACCGTATATCTTACAGCATCCCAAATCATGGGCACCTCTTGCCATTCATCAATAAGACGAGGGTTTTCTCCTTCTAGTACCAGTGCAGGTGACATCTCAGCCAATTGTCTATTTTGAAAATTCCCTGTTGGGTCTCCAATAAATATTTGGCTGTTGCTATGATACGCTGAAGACCATGTCTTTCCACACCATTTAGGTCCCTCTATGCACACAGCACCAAAAATTTCTAAATATTCACCTATTCTTTTATCCATAATACGTGGTCTATAGTTTCCGTTAGTCATGTCCACACCTTCTTTCTTCCCTAATAATACTATATCCAGTTATATTTTTCAATACCATCCAGTTATATTTTATTATTTCATCCAGTCATATTTCTATATTTCATCCAGTCATATTTCCGCATTGCGACATATGCATTGCAGCATACTAATATTATGACCATATATTCTCTTTTCACACAAAAAAATCACCACCAAACTTCCGTCTAGTGATGATCCTTTATTTCTTCTATCCTGCTGTATTCACTCTTGCGAGCGCTTTCTTCAGTGCTACTTCTGCTCTTCTTACATCTGTGTCACCTGTTTTTGCTTGAATGCGTTCTTCCGCTCGTTTCGCTGCAGCTTTCGCTCGCTCCACATCAATTTCATCTGGCCACTGTGCATCTTCTGCCATGACTGTAATTTTCTCTTTTTGAATTTCTACAAAACCACCTAGTACAGCGCACTTTTTAATTCCTTCTTCGTTGTGCAGTGCCATCACACATGGTTCTAGTATCGTGGTAAGTGGAATATGATTCTTGTACACACCCATTTCTCCGATTACAGTTGTGAATTCCGCAAATGCCACTGGTCCTCTATACAAGACTTCATCTGGTGATATAATTTCTATTTCAAATGTCTCTCTATTTTCTGCCATAGGACTCCCTCCTATTTCACGCGTGCTAATACATCGTCGATGTTACCCGCATTTAAGAAATGTCCTTCTGGAATGCTATCATGCTTTCCTTCTAAGATTTCTCTAAAGCCTTGAATAGTCTCTGTAATCGGTACGTAGCGACCTTCTAATCCTGTAAATTGTGTTGCTACATGGAAAGGTTGTGACAAGAAACGTTGTACTTTTCTTGCACGTGCTACAACGATTTTATCTTCTTCTGATAACTCGTCCATACCTAAGATTGCGATAATATCTTGTAATTCTTTGTATTTCTGAAGAATTTCTTGTACGCCACGAGCCACTTCGTAATGTTCATCTCCTACGATATGTGGGCTAAGAATTCTCGAAGATGATTCTAGCGGATCTACCGCTGGGTAGATACCTAATTCTGTAATAGAACGAGATAATACTGTCTTCGCATCCAAGTGAGCAAATGTTGTCGCTGGAGCTGGGTCAGTTAAGTCATCGGCTGGTACGTATACTGCTTGTACAGATGTAATAGAACCATTCTTTGTTGAAGTAATACGTTCTTGAAGGGCACCCATCTCTGTCTGTAGTGTCGGTTGGTAACCTACGGCTGAAGGCATACGTCCAAGTAACGCTGATACTTCGGAACCTGCTTGCGTAAAACGGAAAATATTATCAATGAATAATAATACGTCTTTTCCGGATCTGTCACGGAAGTATTCTGCCATTGTTAGTCCTGTAAGTCCAACACGCATACGTGCTCCAGGTGGCTCATTCATCTGACCAAACACCATGGCTGTTTTATCAATAACTCCTGATTCTTTCATCTCATAGTAAAGGTCATTTCCTTCACGTGTTCTCTCGCCTACACCTGTAAATACTGAGTATCCACCGTGCTCTGTAGCGATATTTGTAATAAGCTCTTGGATGAGTACTGTTTTACCTACCCCAGCACCACCGAAAAGACCGATTTTACCACCTTTTTGGTAAGGGCAAAGTAAGTCAACTACTTTAATTCCCGTCTCTAGCATTTCTGATTCTGTAGCTTGTTCTTCGAATGCTGGAGCTTTTCTATGAATTGGCAAGTATTCTACATCTGTTGGAGCATCGATTTCATCGATTGGATCTCCAAGCACATTGAAAATACGGCCAAGTGTTTTCTCGCCTACCGGTACAGTAATCGGTGCTCCTGTAGCAACCGCATCCATTCCACGTACTAGACCATCTGTAGCACCCATCGCGATACATTTCACCGTATCATCACCTAGATGTTGCGCTACTTCCACAACCAATTTTTCGCCATTTTTTCTTGTAATATTAACAGCATCATTGATCTCTGGAAGATTTCCTTGAGTAAATTTGATATCAAGTACGGCTCCGATAATTTGAGTGATTTTACCTATATTTCTATCTGCCATCGTTTCCTCCTAGTTTATTGCTTCCGCACCTGCGATAATCTCTGTAAGCTCTTGAGTAATCGCTCCTTGGCGGGCTCTATTATATTTCAATGCTAAATCATTAATCATTTCATCAGCATTATTTGTTGCATTATCCATTGCTGCCATTCTGGCACCATTTTCACTTGCAACCGCTTCTACAAATGCACCGTAGAGTAGACTCGTGATATACTTAGGAACTAATAAATCAATTGCTTCCTCTGCGCTTGGTTCAAAGTTCATTGGCGTAATATCTTTTACCGAATCTTTTACTTCTTCACCAGCTTCTTCTACTTGTTCAACTGGTAATAATTTCATTAGCGTAGGAACATGACTTACTGTATTCTTAAAGAATGTGTAAGCCAAATATATCTCATCAATTTCACCTTCAGCGAAATCAACTAATAATTGTTTGCTAATCATCTGTGCGTCTGAGTACATTGGATCCTCAATAATATCAGAGTAGTTCTGAACCACTTGATATCCTTTCGAAGCCAAGCTATCCGCACCTTTTTTCCCTACTGCATAGATGCATAATTCTTCTTTTTTCCACTGGCTACCTGTGATTAATTTCGTAATATTCGAATTATATCCACCTGCTAATCCTCGATTCGAAGTGACAACTACAACTCCTATTTTCTTGGTATCTCTTGCTTGTAAATAAGGATGCTGTATTGCGCCTGCACTGGATAATATCGAAGCCACAGTTTCATACATACGATTAAAATATGCTTTTGAATTTTCAGCTCGTGTTCTTGCTTTTTGTAGTTTAACGGTCGAAACAAGTTTCATGGCTTTTGTAATCTGTTGCGTACTAGAAATACTGACTCTACGTCGCTTTATATCTCTCATTGTTGCCATGAGTTATTCCTCCTACTTGAATTCTACTTGAATTCTTTTTTACATTCTTCAATCGCTTTTACAAGTGCCTCTTCCATTTCGTCTGAGATTACTTTCTCAGCCTTAATCGTCTCTGGAATTTCTGGATATTTTGTCTTGATAAATTCAAATAATGCCTTTTCAAAACGAAGTACATCTTCAATCTCTATATCAAGTAAGAATTTTCTTGTAGCTGCGTAAATAATAATAACTTGGAACTCAACTGGCATTGGCTCGTATTGTGCTTGTTTTAACATCTCGCGAATACGTGCACCTTGTGCAAGACGTTCTGTTGTCTCTGCATCTAATTCCGAACCAAATTGTGCAAATGACGCTAATTCTCTATATTGAGCTAAGTCAATACGGATAGGTCCTGCAATCTTCTTCATTGCCTTAATCTGAGCAGAACCTCCAACACGTGATACCGATAAACCAGCGTTAATAGCTGGGCGGAATCCTGAGTTGAACATCTCTGATTCTAGATAAATCTGACCATCTGTAATAGAGATTACGTTAGTAGGGATGTATGCTGATACGTCTCCTGCTTGTGTTTCGATAATTGGTAATGCTGTCAAAGAACCACCACCTAATTTATCTGAAAGTCTAGCAGCTCTCTCTAATAATCTTGAGTGCAAGTAGAATACATCTCCTGGGTAAGCCTCACGACCTGGTGGACGACGAAGTAATAATGACAGTGTACGATATGCTGTCGCATGCTTCGACAAATCATCGTATACGATTAATACGTCTTCTCCATTTTCCATCCACTCTTCCCCAATCGCACACCCTGAGTAAGGTACAATGTATTGAAGTGGTGCAAGTTCACTGGCTGTCGATGCTACTACTGTTGTATAGTCCATAGCGCCGTACTCTTGTAAAGTCTGTACAAGATTCGCTACTGTAGAAGCTTTTTGACCGATTGCTACGTAGATACATTTCACATTTTGTCCTTTTTGGTTAATGATTGTATCGATTGCAACTGCTGTCTTACCTGTCTCTCTATCTCCGATAATTAACTCTCTTTGTCCTCTTCCGATTGGAACCATAGAGTCAATCGCTTTAATACCTGTTTGAAGTGGAGTATCTACAGATTTACGTGCGATAACTCCTGATGCTACTCTTTCAATTTCTCTATATTTTGTTGCCTGAATAGGACCTTTCCCGTCAATAGGTTGTCCTAATGCATTTACAACACGACCTAACATGCAATCGCCAACTGGAACTTCTACAACACGTCCAGTAGTCTTAACTGTATCGCCTTCATTAATGTTCTTGTGATCTCCTAAGAGAACCGCTCCAACATTATCTTCTTCTAAGTTAAGTACCATACCATATACTTCGCTTGGGAACTCTAATAGTTCTCCTTGCATTGCATTCTCTAGACCGTGAATACGCGCAATACCATCGGCCACTTGAATAACTGTTCCTACTTCTGAAACTTCCATCTCAGATGCATATCTCTTAATCTGTTCTTTAATAACAGAGCTGATTTCTTCTGGTCTTAAATTCATGAAGCGAATTCACCTTCTTTCTATTTTTTTAATTGCTATATAATTTTCACTCAAATTATTATCTAAATCACTGCTGAATTCATTATTATATCGCTAATTGAATATTCTTCAGTTCTTTAGACAATCCATAAAGCTTCGTCTTGATACTGCTATCCACAACTCTATCACCAATTCGAATCACCATTCCACCAATCAGACTTTCATCCACTGCGAAATTCATTTCAAATGTCGTGTAATTCGTCGTTTCTAATAACCTTTTCTCAACTTGTACTTTTTGTTCTTCTCTAAGTTTTGTAGCAGAAGTAATTCTAGCTATACCAATACCCTTTTCTTCTTTCACTTGTTCTATGAAATATTCGAAAACTGATACCATATCTGTATAGTGACTCTTCTCAATCAATAGTACCATCAGTCCTACTATTTCTTTTGCCACTTTTCCTGTAAATATATCTTCAATTACTTTTATCTTCTCATCTTTTACAATTTTAGGTTGTTCCATTAATTTGATTAGCTCTCTATTCAAATCAAATACTTCTAACACGCTCT
The DNA here is from genome assembly GCA_044425815.1 of Eubacteriales bacterium. Classification (GTDB taxonomy): domain Bacteria; phylum Bacillota; class Clostridia; order Lachnospirales; family Lachnospiraceae; genus CAUPWF01. Next base: position 3,361 of record JAWXVA010000066.1, on the reverse strand, counting down.
CAACTTGAGGTGCAAATTCTTCGATTTTTCCTTCTTGTTTTGCTAATTCAAATAATGCATCACCATATGTTTTTGAAACTAATTTAGCCATGTGCTTTCACCCATTTCTTTCAAAGTTTCTTCTACTAAGCTATCGTGAATCGTTGTATCAATAGATGCGGCAACTACTTTTTCTGCCATCAATGATGCAATTGCTATTACTTCTTGCTTCATATCATCTAATGCACGCTTCTTCTCTAACTCGATTTCGCCATGCGCTCGTTCTATAATACGGGCCGCTTCTTCTTTGGCTTGTGCAACAATTGCTGCTTCATTCTTCTGAGCTTTCTTACGTGCATCACTTAAAATTTCTTCTACTTCTTTATCAACTGCACCTAATTTTGCTTCGTATTCTTCTTTATATACAACTGCTTGTTCTTTCTCCGCTTTCGCTACTGTCTGATCATCAACAACTCGTTGTCTTCTTTTCTCTAGCATCGTTCTTACTGGTTCAAAGAACATATATGACAAAAACATAAAGAGCACAAACATCGACAAAGCTAATACACAAGCATCAAATACTAATTGTATATCTAATCCAAATAAACGTTCCAAAGGCTGGCCTCCTTTCTCATTTTATTCTACTATCTGTTTTCTTATAAATTTCCTAATAATGGATTTGCAAATAATAGAATAATTGCAATCGCGAAACCATAAAGACCTGTTGTCTCTGCTACCGCTTGTCCTAAAAGCATTGTTGTTGTAATATCTGATTTTGCTCCTGGATTTCTACCAACTGCTGCCGCACCTTGTCCTGCTGCATTCCCTTGTCCAATACCTGCACCGATACCTGATACTACTGCAATCCCTGCTCCAATTGCTGATGCTGCTAAAATTAAACCTTCATTTGTTACTTGATTCATAATTAAATCCTCCTAATTTTATATTTTCTTTTATTACTCTACTCCAATTTTACTTGTAGTAAATGCCATCGTTAACATACAGAATACGTATGTCTGAATACACCCTGAGAAAATATCAAAGTATATGTGTAAAAATCCTGGCCAACCAAATGCAATATTTGTCAACAAGCCATAAATAAGTGCCATCATTACTGTACCTGATACAATATTACCAAAGAGACGTAATGACAACGAAAATGGTACTGCTATCTCCCCAATTACATTGATAGGGAAGAATACTGGAAATGGTTCAAATAATTCCTTGAACGCTCCCACTTTGTTCTTCCTAACATTATTGACTTGGATAATAAAGAATGATATTACCCCTAGTGCAAATGTCACTCCGTAATCCGCAGTAGGTGGGCGAAGCCCCAATAATCCAGATAGATTACTCACTAAAATAAAGAGAAATAGTGTGCCTATATAATTACGGAATTTCACCGCATGTGCACCCATGTTAGAAGACACCATACCATCTAGAGCCTCTACTACCATCTCTGCAATATTCTGAACTTGACTTGGCTTATCTTGCGTATCGATTAATCTTGATTTCACATAAATCGCCAAAATCATTAACGTTGCCATCACAAGTAGTAAACTCACATGTGTCGTAGTTATCCATAATTCTTGACCACCTAGTTGAAATTCCACCAGCCCGTGAGCCATAAAATCAATATTGCTCTCACTTGTAAGTAATATCCCTAAATTGTTTCCCACATAATCATCCTCCTTTTCTTAGATTTGTTCTTACTTTATAAATATACGGTTGTAAATACACCGATATTTTCAATGTCATAATGCCTATAAAGGCTGTTAAAAGACTTGCTAATTGGAAGTAACCTATTATCCCCAATACCCCTAGCACTACTATAGATCGTAGGCCAGTCTTTTTCTTCATATGTGCTGACGCTCCATATTCACCAATATCTATCGCATCTTCTACCGAGCGCAACATATGGAATATCACCCCCACTGCCATGGCCGAACCTATCCACAGTCCCAATGTATGGTATAAACGAGTCGCCGAGAAGAATAGTACTGCAATCTGAATCACCAAGCTCACTACTATAATCCCTATCGTAATGTCAATAACTGGCGATTCTTCCTTATGATTGGAATTCTTATTATTCTTCAATTTAATACCTCTTATTCTTCTTTGCTTCTTCTTCGTCACATCGCAATGTATGCTTTATCAATAAATAGGAATTTCTCACTCCCGCCAGCATACCGAATATCAATAGTGGGATAAATACTGACCACTCATATTTATTCTGCAAATAACTTCCTAGAAACACGCACAAAAAAACAGGAGCCAACATACATAGGCTTAATTGTGTTATTAATGTAAATGTCTGAAATACACTTTTTCTATAACCCATAGACGTCTAAACTCCCACTTGAATCTTACTAAAAGCAATCAGTATTATTATAACATTTTTTCTTTCTTTGTCCACAAAAATACATTTTTAACAATATTATTTAATATTTTTTTAACAATCTTGTTTTCTCATTTTTAGTTTCAATATCGCTAATGCTTTCTTGCAATCCAACTCCGAAACATTATTCTCACCCACATGGTTCGTTTCAATTCCTTCTGCACTTTTATTTATATCCACAATGCCATCCATATACTCATTGGTCACAACAAATTGTCCTGCTGTTCCGCTAAAATTAAGCCCCGACAGCGGTATTCCACGTATTCCCAACTGCTCACATGTATTCGCGTAATCAACGTCACTATTTCCCCATCCATCCGAAGATAATATAACTCCATCCGCTCGCATACATTCTGCCAAAACCGCAACACGCGTTCCGACTAACATTTTATCCTCATTTCCATCTGGTGTTCCCACTAACACAATCCCCATCAAATCCACGTCTTCATCGGATGATACAATATCAAGTAGTGGATCTCTAAAATGATGCAATGATGTTTCTTTTGTTGATGGACCTATTCCCATATGATATCCTCACTTTCAATTTCCTTTACTGCATCGACCGAATAATCCCATCTCTGTACTCATTAGGCGTAACGATAACTGGCATATTTCCCATGTCTATAATGGATTTCCCTGCTTCGATACCCGAAGGTTCTTTCGGAAACAAATGCGTATCGTACATCGCGCCTTGTCCAGCCACTTGCTTCACAATCAGTACTCGTTTTTTTCCCACTCTTACTTTGTCATGATACTCATGACGCTCACTACATCTATCGCCTCTAAATTTCTTCATTTCCATTCGAAATATCTGTATAAAATCATCGCACACGCGGTGTGCTTCTATAACACCTTCACGTTCCTGTCCCATTCCGTCCTTGAACAAAACATCAAAGGATATAATATAATCCGTATCACTCGGAGTTCCTGATCTATTCAAAAATAAATGCTCCTTTAGATTTCCTTCTGAAGATCCGAATTCAT
>JAWXVA010000216.1:0-2451 GCA_044425815.1 Eubacteriales bacterium | reverse complement strand
TCATATTCTTTTTCTTTCATAGCATCAACTAATCTTTCATTGACATCAACACCTGCAAATAGAATGCCGTCAATTTTTCTATCCTCAAGAACTTTAAGTAATTGTAGTTCTTTTTCTTCTTTACCACCTGATTCACACACCATAATAGTGTAACCTTTTTGACTGCAAACTTCATTAATACCTTTTGTCAGCTCCCCAAAAACCGAATTCGAAATATCTGGAACTACTACCCCTATAACTTTCGTTCTATTGGTCACTAATCCTTGCGCCAATGCATTTGGAATAAAATTATTTTTTTCAATTACATCGAATACTTTCTGTCGTAATTCTGGGCTAACTACTTTTGTATTATTAATAACTCTTGATACCGTGGATATTGATACGCCTGCTTCTTTTGCTACATCTGCTATTGTTACTGCCATAAGTAACTCCCTTCAGGAAAAGGCTTTCCTTGATGTGATATTAGCACTTTAACAATATATTGTCAAAACATTTTCTACACTATTTTTATTTTAGTAAATTCTCCACAATTTATCCGTAACATTTTTGTGGGATTTTACTTATTTTCTCTAATATCAATATATATACAAAAAGGAGTTGGAACATAGGCAATCAGCTATTCCAACTCTTTTTTGTTTATAATATATATTATCGTTCTATCTTCGACAATAATTTCTTGTATCCTTCTACTAATGTAAGTGTATCTAATCCCAACATCACGCTATGATATCCACGTTTTATATGACTGTTGGAATCTACTGTGCTAGCCGAAAAAATAATAGTTAATTTTCCTGCATCTTTACATGCTTTCAAGATTCGATCTAGTGCTTGTTGAAATTCTTCTGTTTCGAATTCTCCTGGCCGACCTAACGCAATTGACAAATCAAATGGCCCCACCATGATACCGTCTACACCTTCGATTCTTACTATTTCTTCTATATTATCTAGGCACCCTCTCGTTTCACATTGCGGCAACAACAACGTGTTTCTATTGCACCACTCCATGTATCCTTGCATTCCATTTTTATAGAGATCTTCATCATATCCCCATTTTCCATCTTTCGACACAGAATATCCTCTTTTGCCAAGCGGTTCAAACTTTGCGAATTCTACGAGTTTTCTCACCTCTTCTATTGTCGAAACTCCAGGAATTACTACTCCAGATGCTCCAACATCAAGTGCTTGTAATATTTCACTTTTATTTCCTTCACGCACACGCACCAATGTTGCCGTTCCATACTGTTCACCCAAAGTAACATATTGTGCTATTTTTTCCATCGATATCGGACTGTGTTCTCTATCTAAAACCACGTAATCCATACCACTCAAAATAATTGCCTCGATACCGTCCATACTCTGCAAATGTGCAAACGTACCCATAGATACTTCGTTCTTTTTATATTGTTCTATTATTCTATTTCCCATTTTCTGCCCCTTTACCTACAAGTCTTATGCCATGTATCCACCCTTCATAGGTGAAACAGCTTTCTCAGCAAATAATTTTAGTACTCCCGAAGGGAATTTCACTTCATATCCTTGCCATTTCGCTCTTCTTTCTGCTAGAACGCCTTCCATCTCGTCTGGTGTTTTTCGCTCTCCAGCTACCCCTACGATGGCTAACACCCGCTCTTTGATGTCTAATTCTATCAAGTCACCTTCCTCTACCAAGGCAATAGGTCCTCCTTGGGCTGCTTCTGGTGATACATGTCCAATAACTGGTCCTTTACTTGCACCAGAAAATCGACCATCTGTAATCAAAGCGATTGATTTTCCTAATTCTGGATCTGACGAAATTGCTTCTGTTGTATAGAACATTTCTGGCATTCCACTGCCTCGTGGTCCTTCATAACGAATAATAACCGCATCTCCTGGCTGAATGATTTTTTTAATTACCGCATTTTTTGCATCCTCTTCACAATCAAATGGGCGTGCTGTAAGAACAGCCTTAAACATTTCTTTCGGAACAGCACTGTGTTTTACAACCGCACCACTAGGCGCTAAATTTCCTTTCAGAATCGTTACCGTTCCATTTTTACCGATTGGATCTTCATAGGATCTGATTATATCCTCACGTTTTAATCCTGTTTTTTCCAAATGCGCTTCACACTTTTCATAGTATCCTGATTTTTTTAAATCTTCTAAGTTTTCACCCAATGTTTTTCCTGTAACTGTCATTACATCTAGATGTAATCTATGTTTGATTTCTTCCATTACTCGTGGCACACCGCCAGCATAATAAAAATACTCTGCAGGCCATTTCCCAGCAGGTCTAATATCCAATAAATAATGGGCATCCCTATGCATTTGATCGAATGTTTCGCTATCAATTTCCACTCCAAATTCTTTTGCAATACTAGGAATATGTAGCAATGAATTTGTCGAGCCCGATATTGCAGCATGCACCATAATCGCATTTTCAAATGCTTTAATTGTTCCTATTTTTCGAGGTGT
>JAWXVA010000065.1:0-13602 GCA_044425815.1 Eubacteriales bacterium | reverse complement strand
CTACGACCTCTACTTTCTTCTTTTACTTCTTTTACTTCTTTTACACATAGTAAATCGGACAATTCTTTTACAATGAATTAGTTTAAAACTTAAAAATCATGTGAGACATAGAGCTTCCTTCAGTACTCTTGCTAGCAGTCGGCACTTAGATGCTGTCCTTTAGCATCTTATGTACCGCTACTAGTTAGCACGAAGCGAAAGCGAGTACTGAAGAAGCTTCTATATTCACATGATCAATATTTTAATGTGATTTCTATGCAAAAGGATTTTCTGATTTATACATCATTCCTTTTGGTTGATTAAACCCAATTTCATCTAACTCAACACCTAAATATTTAAATACTTCATAGATAGCTTTACCATAGTGACCAAATGCAACTGCTCCATGGTGAGGATAATTTCCTTCGATTAATACGTGACGATAAAAACGTCCCATTTCTGGAATGGCAAAGATACCGATAGCTCCAAATGAACGTGTAGCAACAGGAAGAACCTCACCGTGTGCGATATAAGCACGAAGTTTCGCATCTGCTGTGCTTTGTAGACGGAAGAATGTAATGTCGCCAGGTGCGATATCACCTTCAAGTGTTCCTTGTGTTACTTCTTCTGGAAGTGCACGTGCCATAATTAATTGATATTTCATTGAACAGAACGCTAATTTTTTAGAGCTTGTATTTCCACAGTGGAATCCCATAAATGTATCTTTTTGTGTATAATCATAATTTGGTGCAATATCTTCATCATATAAATCTTTTGGTACTGAATTATTGATATCTAATAATGTAACAACATCTTCACTAATACATGTTCCGATAAACTCGCTTAATGCGCCATAAATATCTACTTCACAAGATACTGGAATACCCATTCCTGTTAAGCGGCTATTTACATAACATGGCACGAATCCAAATTGTGTTTGGAAAGCTGGCCAGCATTTTCCTGCGATTGCAACATATTCTCTGTATCCTTTGTGAGCTTCTACCCAATCAAGTAATGTCAATTCGTATTGAGCTAATTTAGGAAGAATTTCTGGTTTCATATTTCCTTCACCAAGTTCAGCTGCCATATCTGCAACTACATCAGGAATACGAGGATCATTTGCATGATTATTGAAAGCTTCGAATAAATCTAATTCTGAATTTTCTTCAATTTCAACGCCTAAATTGTAAAGTTGTTTGATTGGTGCGTTACAAGCTAAGAAGTTAAGTGGTCTTGGTCCAAAGCTAATAATTTTCAATTTAGAAACACCTACTAATGCACGTGCAATTGGTAAGAATTCGTTAATCATATCTGCACATTCTTCTGCTGTTCCAACTGGATATTCTGGAATATATGCTTTTACATTACGTAATTTCAAGTTGTAGCTAGCATTTAACATACCACAATAAGCATCTCCACGACCTTGAATTAGAGAATCACCTGATTCTTCTGCTGCAGCAACGAACATTACTGGTCCATCAAAGTGTTTTGCCAATAATGTTTCTGAGATTTCTGGTCCAAAGTTTCCTAAGTAAACAACTAATGCGTCACATTTGTTTGCTTTCACATCTTCAAGAGCTTGTACCATATGTATTTCGCTTTCTACGATACATACTGGACATTCGTAAATATCTGTCACATCATATTTATCTGCATAAGCTTTTACTAATGCTTCTCTTCTACCAACTGATAAGCTTTCTGGGAAACAGTCACGGCTCACTGCCACGATACCAATTTTAATTTTTGGAATATTATTCATCTCATTTACCTCTTTCTTGTTTGTTATTTATAAGTTTCTTAATTCTATTGTTCTTATAAAGTAATATTCTTTCCTACCAAACCTACAAATTGTCCGTCTGTTGCAGCCTCTTCATGAGCTATCAACCACTTGTTCTTATTTGTCATAAGCTTATCTTCTTCGAAGATTCCTGATAATTCAGGTGCATCCGTATTTGTCCCTTTTGGTAATACAACCGCTACTTGAAATCCTTCTTCAATGGAATGGCAAGGTGCATAATGCAATGTGGTTGCATAGAATTCAAGTACTGCACCTGCTGGTGCTTCAAATACTTCTATTTTTGAAGTATCGTATGTAAACTCATCTGTCACATCTTGTTGTGATCCCAACATAAAAATCGCGCCTTTCAAAGGAATATTTATCTCTGAATCTCTGTGATATTCCACAGCATTCAACGCGTTATTTTTACCATTGCAGTAACCAATTTGTATTGGCATTCCTCCGTATACACTATTTTGAATTATCGAAAATTCTGCACTTGCCTCTAATGTAGGTTCTGAAGCTACATATATTACATCTTCTACCATTGGAGTTTTACTTAAATTTTCTAATAACTCTGGCACTTCGAGTTTTAGTACTCGTCCATACTTGCTAAACGCTTTGTCATTTACTGATTTAATTTCCATGTCATTTTCCTTTCTAATAATTTTTTCGTTCCTAGTTAGTTCAATGATTAAACTATATGATTTAATTATAATCTATTTCACTTCAAAATGCAATATATCATGCAAGTTTTTCCTTCTTCTTTCTAGACGATTTAACTGTCTTATTTTCTATCTTATTTTAAAACAAGCCACTTCCAATTCACTTTGACTTTTGCGTCAAAACATTTAGTATGGAAGTGGCTCGACAACGCCCTAACCGAGCAAAGTGAGTAAAATTATTTGCTATTTTCTTTCTTAGAAATAACGTCGAAGATTACAGCTGCTAATAATACTGCACCTTTTACAACTTTTTGATAGTTTGCATCAATACCCATGATACTCATACCTAAGTTGATAACACCCATAAGTGTTGCACCAATAATAACTCCAGGAACTGTACCAGCTCCGCCATAAGCAGAAGCTCCACCGATGAAACATGATCCAATAGCATCCATTTCGTAGCTGTCACCATATGTTGGTCCTACAGAACTCATACGTGCAATTGTTAACATTGCTGCTACAGCTGATAACATACCCATATTTGTGTATGCCAAGAAATATACTCTATTAGTATTAATCCCTGATAATTTTGTTGCTTTTTCATTTCCACCTACTGCATAGAAGTAACGACCTACAGTTGTGTTAGATGTAATGTATGCGTAAACGAGTACAACAAGTCCTACCCAAATCAATGCATTTGGAATTCCTTTGTACATTGCAAATTTGTATGTAAACCATAGAATCACTAACGAAAGTAATACAACCTTCCCATATGTCATTTTCCATGTTGGTAACTCATACCCTTTTTTCTTTTTGTTTATACGGCTAACTACTGTAATCGCAAAATAAATCACTACTAATGCCACACCGATTAAAATAGCTGTTATGTTGATTGTCTCTCCGCCGAATAAATCTGGAACATAACAATTGGCTCCACCACCAAAGATTTGCACAAACATTTTTGATGTATCTGAGTTGAGTGAAATTGTCTTTCCGTCCATGACAATATTTGATGCCCCTCTAAAGATGAACATACCTGCTAGTGTTACAATAAATGGTGGAATTCTATGGAAGGCAATCCAATACCCTTGCCATGCGCCGATAAGAATTCCCGTTACTAACATTGCAACTACAGTTACAGAGATACTCATTCCCATATTTTGCATTACAACACCGCCAACACCTCCGACGAAACATACAACCGATCCAATTGAAAGGTCAACGTTACCACCTGTTAAGATACATAATAACATACCTGTAGTTAATACAAATACATATGCATTTTGTGAAATTAAATTTGATACGTTTTGTGGGTACAATATACTACCATTGGTCTGCCATGTGAAAAACAATGTTACACATAAAAGAACTAAGATCATTGTATATTTTTGAATCCCTGATTTTATCATTTCCTTATCCATATTCTTATTCTCCTTTTCCCGCTTTTAATATTTGGGCCATGATTACTTCTTGCGTCGCTTCTTCTGCAGAAAGTTCTCCCACCATTTTACTTTCATTCATTACATAAATACGGTCACACATACCAAGTACCTCTGGAAGTTCTGATGAAATCATAATGACAGACTTTCCTTCAGCAACCAATTGATTAATGATGCAGTAAATCTCATATTTAGCCCCTACATCTATACCTCTAGTAGGTTCGTCAAGGATTAAAACATTCGGTTCAGCAAACATCCACTTTGCAAGTAAAACTTTCTGCTGATTACCACCACTAAGTTTTCCTACATTTTGATGTACAGAAGGACATTTTGTTTTTAGTTTCACCTTATAATCTTCTGCTACTACTGTTTCTTTCTCCTTATCGATGACGGTTTTTGTGCTAACCCCTGCAAGATTAGCCATAGTAGTATTCACCTTAATCGGATTTGTAAGAATAAGACCATTTCCTTTTCTATCTTCTGTAACATATGCAATCTTATGGTCAATTGCATCACGCACATTCTTTAACTTTACTTCTTGTCCATCAATTAGTAATTGCCCACTAATCTTAGAGCCATAACTCTTACCGAAAATGCTCATGGCAAGCTCTGTTCTACCTGCTCCCATAAGTCCTGAAATTCCTACCACTTCACCTTTTCGTACATTCATAGAAACATCATTTACAACTTTACGATTACCATATAGTGGATGGTATACATTCCAATTCTTCACTTCTAATTGAATATCACCGATATTTTTCTCTAATCGTTTAGGGAATCGATCTGTCAAATCACGTCCAACCATCCCCTTGATGATACGATCTTCTGTAATTTCGTCAATACCCTTCGTTAATGTCTCTACTGAAGAACCATCACGAATTACAGTAATTTTATCTGCAACATATGAAATCTCATTTAATTTATGAGAAATAATTATCATCGTCATTCCTTGCTTCTTAAATTCGAGCATCAAATCAAGCAAAGCCTTCGAATCCGATTCATTTAGGGAAGCTGTTGGTTCATCTAGTATTAATAACTTAGCATCTTTTGCTAATGCTTTCGCTATCTCAACTAGTTGTTGCTTACCTACACCAATGTCTTTGATTAAAGTTTTAGAACTTTCCTTCAATCCTACTTTTTGTAGATATTTATCCGCTTCTACAAATGTATCAGTCCAACTGATAATGCCTTTGTTTCCACGTTCATTTCCTAGGAACATATTTTCACCAATTGTAAGCAATGGAATCAGTGCCAATTCTTGATGTATAATTACAATTCCTTTTTTTTCACTATCATTAATTTTTGCAAATTTATTCAGTTCTCCATTATAATAAATTTCTCCCTCGTATGAGCCGTAAGGATATACACCGCTCAATACGTTCATAAGTGTTGATTTACCTGCACCGTTTTCTCCAACTAATGCATGAATTTCTCCCTCTTCCACCTGAAGGTTAACGTCATCTAACGCTTTTACACCGGGAAAAGTTTTGGTAATGCTCTTCATTTCCAATATGATTTTAGCCAACTTAAGACCCTCCCAACTTTTCATCAAGATAGATAGGCGGGCAATTTACCCGCCTATCTACAATTTATTTTATTTCATTTTACAGTTTACTGATTATAGTCCTAAATCATCTGTTGAATAATACTCTGATTCAATTAAGATTTCTTCGTAGTTAGAAGCATCACAGAATACTGGATCACATAAGTAAGATTCGATATCTTTGTAACCATTATTGTATGTAGTTGTATCGTTAACATCTACTGCTTCGCCTTCAAGCATTTGTGTAACCATTGTTACTGTTTGAGAAGCTAATGTACGTGTATCTTTAAATACTGACATCGATTGAGCTCCGTCTAAGATGTTAAGAACGTTTGCAACGTCACAATCTTGACCTGTAACGATTGGCCATTCGCCTGTGTAAGCAGCTGTTAATGAGTTAACTACACCAAGAGCTGTAGAGTCATTAGAGCATAAGCAAATGTCTAATTGTGTTCCATCAGAATAGTAAGAAGCTAAGATAGCATCCATTCTAGATTGAGCTGTTTCTGTTGACCAACCATCTGTTGCTGCTTCTTCAAACGAAGTTTGACCAGATGTTATAACGATTGTACCATTATCAACATATTCTTGTAAAAGATCCATAGCTCCATTAAAGAAGTATCCTGCATTTGTATCAGCTGGGTCACCTGCTGTGATTTCCATTGTGAATGTTTCTGTTGTATTTGCAAGATCTAAAGTATCAATGATGTATTGACCTTGAACTTGACCTACAACATAGTTATCAAATGATACATAGTATGCAACTGCATCTGTATCTTCGATTAAACGGTCATAAGAAATAACTGGAATACCAGCTTCTAAAGCTTGATCCATAGCTGTTCCTAATGCTGTACTAGTGATAGCTGCAACTACAAGAACTTCTGCGCCGTTAGCGATTAAAGTTTCGATTTGTGTTACTTGAAGTGCATCATCATTATCTGCGTAAAGAATTTCTGTTTCGTATCCTGCCGCTTCGAATTCTGCTACCATGTTAGCACCATCTTGGTTCCATCTTTGAAGATCTTGTGTAGGCATTGAGATACCAATTTTAGCAACTCCTGCTGCTGTATCATCTGCCACCTCTTCTGTAGCTGCCTCTGTAGCTGCTTCTGTTGTTGCTTCTGTTGTTGTGTCGCTTGAAGAACCACATGCTACTAATGAGAATACCATTGCAGATGCTAACAACACGCTAAAAAATTTCTTTTTCATTTCTTGTTTCCTCCCTTTTAGGTTTATTTTATATACATAATATACCATTATTATCTAGCAATTAGTTGTTTGCTTTCTTGATATTTTTAACATTTGTTTATTGGTTGAACTAATTATCTAGCATTATTTTGTGTTATTAAAAAGAGCAGGACAATTAAGTCCTACTCAACATTCAAATAAATATCTTCTTCCATATGATAACCATCTTCCACTATAATCTGAATATTATCTACTGTTACCGCAGTTGGTTCTAACCCCACATACGGTACATCATTGCTCCCATCTGATATTGTCGCTGTAGCACCGAGTGGTTCTCCATTCGCTAACATCACCGCATAAACTGCAGCCATTTGCGCCATAGTTTCAATCGGCTTATACACCGTCATAATCTGGGTACCTTCTACAATCCGTTGACATGCACCTAGATCTGCATCTTGACCTACTACGACCACATCTCCTGCTAGGCGCCTTTCCGATAGTGCCATAATCACTTGACTCGCTATATCATCATTTCCACACATCACTGCATCAAATTCTTGGTTCCCTTCTAAATACTCATTTACGTACTCAAATCCGTACTCAGCCGTCCAACCCGTCGCATATTCAATCCCTATCACTTCTCGCTCTGTTCTCTCAATAATCGACAAAAACCCTTCGTTTATCATGGTAACATTGCTGTCTTCCATCGGTCCACTAACCATGAGTATTTTAGCATCGTCTTCTGTGGTTTCTACAATTGCCTTCGCCATCAATTTTCCAACTTCTTCATTGTCAAATGTAATATATAAATCAACATTTGCATCGTAAATCATACGATCGTATGCAATCACTTCAATCCCCGCCGATTTTGCGCGTTTCACTGCATCGGATATTCCTTCTGATTGTACTGCAACAATCACAAGTACATCAACTTTTTGATTTATCAAATAATCAATTTGCTCTAATTGAACATCTACATCGCCATTTGCGCATTGAACATTTACCTCTGCTCCCAAATCGTCAGTGCATTTGGCAATAAATGCATCTCTATCTCTTTCCCAACGTTCTGTAACAAAGGAATCAAAGCACATTCCTATCTTAATCGTCTCTTCTTCTACTTCTGATACCACCACTTCTTCTACTTCTTCTGAACCGCACCCATAAATAGAACCGACTAATAGCATCATTAAAAATCCTATCCACACTCTCCTCATTACGCATTCCCCTCCTTAAATTCTGTCGGGGTTTTTCCCACACTTTTCTTAAATATTCTGCTAAAGTAATTCGGATCACTATACCCTATTTCAAGGCAAATTTCTTTCATCGTTACTTTCCCTTCTAGTAACAATTCTTTCGCTTTATTGATTCGTATACTCGTTACATACTCTATGAAATTCTCGCCTGTCACTTCTTTAAATAATTTACTGAAGTAATAAGGGCTCATATCCATTTCTCTAGAAATCCCTTCTAAGGAAATATCTTTTTTGTAATGTATTTGTATGTACTCCTTTGCTTGTTGCACCGCTTCATGAGTATATACCTTCTTTTTCGTTGCTATATTCTCAGTAGCCGCTGTTATTTTATCTAGAAACCAATTGCGTAATTCATCCTCTAATTTAGCGGCCATAACAACACTTAAATAATCTTTACGATCTCCAAAGCGATACAATAAGCCTCCGCTTTTATACGCCTCATTATCTGCAAATATCACAAATTCTAATGCCTTTAGCCTCGCACTCTGCTCATATTCGGGTAATTTATGTAACATCCATTCATAGAATTCTTCTGCCAACCTTCGTGCCTCTGCTACTTGACCCGCCTTAATTCTCTCAAACATTCTATGTTCAAGTTCAATAGGATAGTCATCTTCGTATTCGCAAAAAATCGGTAAGTCACGACAATGCACCACTTTTCCTTTACCATTTCTCAGTGCATTCCATGCATCTTGAAAAGAGGTTCCCATGCGCTCAAGTGTAACAATACTTCCTATTCCTATTCGACAATGTAGTTCTTCATGTTTCTCGATGTAGCGAACAAGTTCTCTACATCGCTCTACATCTAATGCTCGGCTTTCATAATCCCCTTGTTCCATAGCTGTTGGCACTACACAATTAATACGATTTCCTAATACTGGTCCCAAAAAACAAGTGTAACTCGTTTTAATTAGGTTGCTAATATGTTCATAATTTCTTTGTAGACGCACGCCAGTTCCTACTGGATTAACCGATTCCACATTTAATAGATTTTCCCCAAATTCTAGTACCAAAGTAAAAAAATGGTCTTCTTCTATCCCGAGTAAATTTTTGTAGTTATTCATTTCATTTATATTTTCCCCACTATACATTCCCGCGGAAATGAATCCTTGTTCTATAATAGGAACCACTATCTCCAATTTCTCTTTAATTTGTAAATCTTGACTTCTTTTTTCCCTTCTCGCCCCCACAATATCCATTGCCTTATAGATAACTTCCACTATTTTTCTTTGATTTACTGGTTTCGTCAAGTATTCTAATACGCCTAAATTTACTGCTTCTTTAGCATAATCAAATTTATCATACGCCGTCATTACAACAAAAAGAACATTGCGGTTATTCTTTCTAATCTCTTTCATCGCATCGATTCCATTAATCCCTGGCATTTGAATATCCATAAAGATGAAATCAGGTTGAAAGCTTTCTGCCAATTCGATGACACTGCGACCAGTCTTAGCTATTTGTATTTCACATGTTTCTTCTATATTATGCTCAATGATATACTTTACAGAATCTGTTACAATCGCTTCATCATCTGCGAGTAATATTTTATACATGCATGTTCCTCCTTTAGATAAGTTCTTTTACTACTTTTGGAATATATAGTATTACTTCCGTCCCTTGGTTTTCTCCTTGACTTACAATATGTATCACTTGCTCTTGGCTATAATATACTTGAAGTCTGCTAATTACATTTACCAATCCAATGCCAGTAGAATTCTTTGATAAATCTGTTTCTCGATCCTCTCCTGCCATAATATCATAAATAGCATCTTTAGAAATTCCAATTCCATTATCTGATATGCTAATGCAAATAAATGATTGTTGCTCATATACTTTTAGCTTGATATGACCTTCCCAGTCAATTCCCCGTATTCCATAATTAACTGCATTTTCAACAATTGGTTGCAGTATCATACTTGGCACTCTATTTTGCAGCCACCTCTTATCAACCTCACTGCTGTAGTGAATTTCGCCACCAAACCTTACATTTAGGATATATAAATAATTATCAACTAGCTTTAATTCTTCCTCAATCGTAGAATCTTCGTTTATTTTCTTTACATTATATCTGAAAAAATCCGCCATGTTTTCTACAAAAGTACACGTTCTATCCGCCCCTTCTAACATCGCTAATTGTGCTCCAGCATTTAATGTATTAAACAAAAAATGTGGGTTGATTTGAGCTTGGAGATATTTCAACTGAGCATCCTTCAAGTGTCCTTGCATAATCAATTCTTTTTCTTTCATGATATTCTCGGTCTCTATCTGTGTTCTTACTGTCTGTATATACTCTTTGATACTCCCTACCATTTTATTAAAAGCATTGGACACAATTCCAATTTCGTCCATACTTTTTACGTCTATATGTTCTACATCTAAATTCCCCTCTGCTACTTCATTAGCGACCTTTGCCAAATCTCTAAGAGGACTAATAATATTCTGGGTTAGTATTAATACTACAATCGTAACACCTATACTCACACCGATGAGAATTAAAATGCTTAAAATTTCAAAAAAACTCATATATTCAACTAACACTACATAATTAGCTGTATTTATCACAAAATGATTATTATTTAATTGTGCAATATAAGGTTGTATAATCTCATATCGCTCCAGCGCTTCTTGATACGCTTCTTGATACTCTTCTACATTCCGTCCACGTTTTGCATCGATTGCATCGTCAGTATATTCAAGATATACTGTAATCATATTTTGAATGTTACGTTCCATCATTTTGATATCATCACCATAGATTTCGCTATTAAATTCATTTATCATCTGAGTCAACGTCTGCACATCTGCATAATACGCTTCTAACGTTTCTGAGCTTTTACTATTTAAAAAGCTCGTCATATTCTCTTGCACGCCTGTAATCGTTTCGGATAACGTGTTCATATTCCCATTGCTTTGATAGACGGAATCGACTTCATTTATCATCGTGTTAATATTCACATAAAGAAATACATTACATGCTAAAACCACTAGCGATGTAATCAAAAAGGAGCTTACTAGCTTGAATCGTATGGAAAGGTTGCTTACTCTATTCATCTTCGTCCTCACTTTCCTCTTCATATATCCTTAGGTATTCTGCAACATTATCTTGATTTAACACATAAGTATTTACAGAAAAATACCCGCTTACAAATCCGGTTTCTTGATATTCTAACAATGCGCGTACGCATTGGCTTCCCACTTCTCCTCCATCTATAGTAATCGATGCTTCAATAATTTTCTTATCTATCGCTTCTAATATATCCTTAGTTTCATAATATCCTATAATTTCCAAGGAACCCACTTCGTTATAATCAACAACGCTTCGATAAGCTGCATCTGTATCTGTAGAATTCAAACAAACTATAATATCTGTGGTTCCGTCGAAAATAATATCTCGAATCGTTTCTTCCGAAGAAAATGTATCACTTCTATCCATTGCTACTGTTTTAATTATCACTTCAAATGCTACTTCTTCTAACTTACTCTGTGTTTCTAAATATTCCTTAATTCCTAAGTAAGTTGTATTCTTACCTGTATCTGTATTCGACGAATCCATTAACACTGAGACTGTATACGTATCTTGCTCTTCTTCATTTTTTAGAATGCACTCCCAGATTAGTTTCCCGTATTCTTCACCAAAACTATAATCATTTACTCCAACGAAACATTGCTTTAGACTCTGGGTGTCATCGTTCAATGCTGTTACCACTGAAATATTCTTCTCTACCGCTTCATTGATTAGCAAGGTTGTTTCTTCCTCGCCATCTGCGCTTAGTATAATACCATCCACCTTAGAATCTATTGCAATTCTCATTTTTTCTTGTAGTGTATATTCAATTCCGTCGCCTTCTTGAATCATCTCTACGTAAATATTCTCTTCCATTCCTGCTTGCACTGCTCCTGCATATACTGACTCCCAAAGCACATCGTCACTTTCATCTGCTATCAATACATAGTACTTATCATAACGCATATCTTCTTGTGTTAATTCAGATGACACAGCCCCTATTTTTTGCTTGAATATCAATAGTATAATCATAATTACAATTAGCACCATAACTATAACCAAGGCCAATTTCAATTCTAGTTTCTTACTTTTATTCTTCTTCATCAAATTATATCCCATCTCTCATTTCTTCTAATATTATGATAGTATCATTTCCTTTTTTTGCACGCAAGTTTTTTATATTTACTAGACCTCAGAAGTGTATTATACTTAATGTTATCATTTAGAAATCGGGGAATTATTATGATTACTGGAAGCAAAGAATTAATTAGAGATATTAATCGAAATTTAATACTTGAATCTATTATTAATGCAGGCTCTGTTTCACGAGCTAAGTTAGCACAAATCACAGGTCTTACTAAGGCAACGGTATCTACAATCGTCGCCGAACTCATAGATCAGGAGTTGGTTCTAGAAATTGGCAGTGACAATACTTCGTTAGGCCGCAAACCTATACTATTGACTTTTAATCCTAGTTGTGGTCATGTTATTTCTGTCGACTTAAATACCACTACTATCTCTGTTCTTATATCAGATCTTCGTGGAATGCATTGTTCCTTAACACTACATGAACACACGATAAGTAACGAGACAATATTGCCTTATCTCTATGAAATATTACGAGATACCGTTGCCACTATTTCTGATTCTAAACATGGAGTAATTGGAATCTGCATCGGTATTCACGGCACAGTCTTCAATAACAATATATTATTTAGTCCATACGCACCATATGAGGGACTACCATTCCAATCGTACTTACAAGACCTATTAGAGATTCCTGTTTTCTTAGAAAATGAAGCGAACCTCTCTGTTATTGGCGAGCAAACTTTCTGTTATAATGTTCCTAATTTAATTGGGATCAGTGTACACTCAGGTATTGGGGTTGGTATCATAATTAATCAAGATTTGTATAAGGGTCACAATGGTAATGCTGGTGAATTTGGTCATACAATCGTAGAACGCGGAGGTCGATTATGCCCTTGTGGCAATCGTGGCTGCTTAGAACAATACGCATCTGAACGAATCATACTTCAACAATATCGAGATTTCTATGATTTGCCATCCATATCTCTCGATGCATTCCTTGATGCATACACCAAAAATGATACTTGTGCCATTTCTTTAATTGATGACTTTATTTCTTATATGGCCATTACCATTAATAATTTATTAGCAACGTTCAATCCTAATATGATAGTAATTAATAGTTCTTTTATTATTAATATCCCTAGCTTATTAGCAAAATTACAAGAACGTCTACAAAGTAGATTGAGTAGCAACTGCACACTCGTTCCATCAGGCTTACAAGACACCTCGATTTTACTCGGCGGTGTGTGCGTATGCACCAAGAATTTCTTAGGCATCGAGCATTTTTCCTTTCAAGAAAAATAGGTAATGTTCACCATTCCCTCCCTCATTGAATAATTTAATATAGAAACCAACTCTGTAAGGAGACTTTACTTTGACAAATTGTAATGACTATAAATACTGTAATTGTGACCGTGATTGTACTTGTAATCATGATGATACTTCCGATTGTGAGTGTAATTGTAATCACACACATAACTGCTGTTGCCCAGGGCCAAAAGGAGATACCGGTTTAACTGGCGCTACTGGGCCGAAAGGAGATACTGGTTTAACTGGCGCTACTGGGCCAAAAGGAGATACTGGACCTATCGGGCCTCAAGGGATGCCAGGGCTTCAAGGTCCTCAAGGATTGACAGGGTCTCAAGGGGTTCAAGGACTTAT
>JAWXVA010000064.1:0-13859 GCA_044425815.1 Eubacteriales bacterium | reverse complement strand
TAATATCTTCCATCTACACATAATATACTACTTGGATCTCTTCTATGAATACCTTCCTCATAACCGAGCCCTTTCAACTCTGTATAAATAAATCCACCAAACCATTCTTCACCATAATTTTTATAACTCTCTGCTCTAAGTGATGCTTTGCTTTTTTTCATTATTTGACCTCGTAATTCTTTCTTTTATTATCTATATTATATATTGGTTCATTTTATCCCAATCTATTTCGATACCCAATCCTGGTTTGTCATTTAACCAAATATTTGCATTATCATCAACTTCCAATGGATTTTTCAGCATTTCTGTCCTCAATGGATTTTCATTCAATTCGCACTCTACAAACGGAACATTACTATAAGAAGCAGCCATATGGACATTTACTGTATTTAGAACTGCCGAAAAAAATGTATGTGGAACAAACAACTTGTTGTGTGCTAACGCTAATGAAGCTATCTGCTTTCCACCTGTAATGCCTCCAGCCCAACCAATATTAGCTTGAACTATATCTATTGCGCCTAAATCAAGTAGTTCTCTGTATCTGCTCAAGCCTTGTTCTGACTCAATCCCAGCTACCATTGTTTTTTCAAGTTTAGATGTCAATTCACAATACCCTGTTATATTGTCACTTCTAATTGGTTCCTCTATAAAATAAATATTATTTTCTTCAAAAACACTTTGATTCTTTAACACATCTCCTACATTCCATGTTCCATTCATATCCAGCATCAATAAATCCTCTTTTGCAATTGCTTCACGTACACATTCGATACGACAAATGTCTTGCTCCATTTTTAATTTATGTGATTCTCCATTCATATAACGATGTGGTGAGCATAGGATATCATTAACGCAACCAATTTTCATTTTGAATGCTGTAAATCCACTTTTCGCGTAGGATTCCATTTCTCGTTTAAGGTCTTCAAGCGTTTTATCTTTTGCATAAAACCCTGCACTTGCATAGCCTAGAACACTCTGTGTGTTTGCGCCTAACAACTGATATAATGGCATTTTAGCTACTTTTCCTAATAAGTCCCACAACGCAATATCAATTCCACTAATTCCACCCATTATCATTCCACGACGTCCAGAAGACCAATTTCTCCATACCATTTTATTCCACAACATTTCAATATTCAAAGGATTCTCTCCTATTAATAATGGTTTTAGCTGTAATTCAATAATGGTCTTCATAACTCTAACATCTGCACCAAATGTAGCAGCTTCTCCGATTCCAAATAGTTCTGAATCCGTTTCTACTATAACAATTACTGATCCCCTTGCACTACATGGCGTACATCCGTCTGCTATTGGTTCTTTATAATTATATTTCAGGCTAACAGCCTGTATATTTGTAATTTTCACAAAATTCCCCTTTCACAAATAAGGTATAAATTCATCTTAACCTTTTACCGCTCCTGCTACCATTCCCTTTACTACTTGCTTACTAAAAAGTGTGTATATTATGAGTAGCGGCAATGATGCTGCAAAAAGTCCCGCCATTAAGAATGTATATTCTACCTCTGATC
Source organism: Eubacteriales bacterium (assembly GCA_044425815.1). Lineage (GTDB taxonomy): Bacteria > Bacillota > Clostridia > Lachnospirales > Lachnospiraceae > CAUPWF01. The sequence goes on along the minus strand of JAWXVA010000064.1, from coordinate 12,330 downwards.
CACTACTAAAACTCTTCATCGCTACCGATACTGTTCGTAATGATGAATCAGATGTTAAAACAGCCGCAAATCCATATTCATTCCAAGAGCTTAACATTGTTAATATTGCTACCGTGGCCAATATCGGCTTTGTTAGAGGAAAAATAATCAAAGCAAGCCTTTGACTCAATGTACATCCATCTACTACAGATGCTTCATCTAATTCATATGGAATCCCTTGAATAAAACTTTCACACAAAAATATAGCAATTGGCATACACATTGCATAATATGTAATTATGATAGGAATACGTGTATTTAACACTCCTAACACTTTATACTGAACAAAAACTGGTACTAATAATGCATATAGTGGAATAAGCATTCCAAGCATGTATGTAAAGTAAATAACTTTTTTCCCTTTAAATGTAAATCTAGCCATAAAATACCCAACTACTAATGCCGAAATACAAACCAATACTATATTTAATCCTGTATAGAATGCGCTATTTCCCATTGCTAGCCATAAATTTCCTATCTTAAAGGCCTGAATGTAGTTACCTATTTGTAGCTCTGTCGGCAAAGATAGTGTATCAAGTAAAAATTCTTCTTTTGTCTTTAACGACGAATAAAGTAACCAAACTATAGGGAAAATACATGTTATAGTAATTCCCCAACTAAGAAGATTCGAAGTAATATATAATATACCTTTTTTGAGTTTTTTATCTTTCATAACTAGTCATCACCTCCTGATAAAAGTTTTCTAGAAATTATAATCATTGTCAAGCTAAGTATAACCATACATATTGCCGCCGCAGATGCATACCCTAGTCGTTGAGATACAAACGCTAACTCATATGCATATACAGCTGTAACAACAGATGCACTTCCCGGTCCACCACCCGACATACTAATAATAATATCAAACATCTTCATACAGCCTGCAATACACATGGTACTACATACTATAATAGTAGGTTTCAAAAGTGGAAATGTTATATGCATTGCTCTTTGAAAAGCATTAGCACCGTCAATTTGTGCAGCCTCACTTAATTCAGGTCCTATATTTTGCATCCCAGCAGTTAATATAATGCTATATTGTCCTACATATTGCCACGTAAGAGTAATACAAATAGCTGGTATAACCAAATTAACGTCATCTAACCACGGTAATATCCATTCTTCCTTCCCTATCTTTTCCAATATTCCTGCAATAAAACCAATATCTGTACGATAAACCAATTGCCACACTGCCCCTACTACCAGTGGTGCTAAAATGGCTGGTAGAAACACTATACGCCTGTGTACCTCTTTCAACTTAATAAACTTGCTTTGATATATTAGTGCCAGTGCAAACGCACAACCTATTTGCGATATCATCAACGTAACTATAAACTGCAAATTGTGTAAGAACGCTTCCCAGAAGGAGTCATCCTTTAATATACTAATATAATTATCTATACCATTCCATTCTATTACCGGTCCACCTCGCCAACTTGTAAAGCTAATCCCTAGAGCAATAAAAATCGGCATGATAAGTGCTATGCAAAATACGATAAAACTTGGCATAATATATTTATATGCAGTGCTTGTCTTAATTTCTATTTTTTTGTTCATCTACATTCTCCTTGTCAATATTTCACCATACATTTAATTATAGATACTAATTTACAAAAGGGAGTTTCGTGATAAACTCCCTTTTACTATAGTATAAAATTTTCTTTTATTTAATCCTTATAAATCTAATTCAAATGCTTCTTGCATATCAGCCCCAAGCTCTTCTGGAGTCGTCTGCCCTAATAACAATTCTTGTAAACCACGTTGGTAAACTGTTTTTACACTTACTGTCAATACTACATCCCAGTTAGCACAACCTACTGCTTCTTCCGATGCTGCGATTAATTTAGCAGAAATAGGATTAAGTGTAGACTCATCATACTCTGTTACTTCCCATGCTGGTGTAACATTATTTTCTTCTAAACTTGCCTGACCCCATTCATCTGTTATTACATAATTTGTCAAGAATTCCATTGCGCATTCTTTTTGTTCATCTGTAAGATTACTATTAAGTGCCATTCCCCATGCTGATGATTGTTCTACTGAATCAATAGCATTGTCCGTTCCTGATCCTGGCCAAAATGCTATTTCAGTAACCTCTGCAATTTCAGGTGCAGTATTATTTAACGTTGTGTTTTCCCACTCTCCAGCCGATTTAATAGCCGCTTCACCATTCATATATAACTGAAGTGCTTCGTCATTATCAATACTTGAATAGTTTGAATTAAACACGCCACTTGTTCCTAGTTTTTGAAAATCTGTTAATGCTGCAATAAATTCTTCGTCTGTAAATTTCGATTCTCCTGTTTTATCTACGATTTCTTGAGTCCAATCATTACCTACGTATTTATTTACAAATGAACTAAAAGTAAGTGAATCAGCTGGCCATAAATCTTTATCGCCTAGCGCTACCGTTGTATAACCAGCAGCTGTTATTTTTTCAGAAGCTGCAATTAATTCATCTACTGTTTGTGGAAATTCTTCAATTCCTGCCTCTGCAAAGATTTCAGTATTATAGAATAAATATCCATAACTTTCGGTTTTATATGGTATCCCATATACACTTCCATTTATTGAATGTTCATCCAATACACCATCGCGAAGCACTTCGTCGATACCCCATTCTGAGATAGGCTCTGTCAAGTCCATCAACATTCCCATTTCTCCATACTCTTTACTTTGTGTTCCTTTTAGTATAAACATATCTGGTAATTCGTCAGCTGCTGCTTGTGTACTAATATTTGTTTCATATGTTTCTTGAGGCATTTGCTCATTTACAATTTTGTACACCCCTTCAAAATCTTCATTAAATCTTGTAACTGCATCATTTAATATTCCATACATATTTGACGAAGCACCTTCCTCATGGAAGTTAGAAAATACTACTTCTACTACCTCGCCACTTACCTCTGCAGTAGCTGAGCATCCCACAAGCGCTGCTCCTACCATTGTTAAGCTCATCCCTACACAAATAAGCTTTTTAAAAATACATTTTTTCATTGTTAATTCTCCTCTCTTGTTTCATATCTATCGTTTCTTTTATGTCTCTAGTATATACTAGAATATTTAAGTATACAATGTATTCATCTTGTATACAATTGATATATCTTATATATCAGTCTATTGATTTTTCTTTCATCAAATGGTATACTAGACCAAAAAGGAGCATTATTATGGAATATAGTTTAAAAGGAAAAGCTTTTGATTACATAAAGCAAAACATTATTAATTGTGTATATATGCCTAATACAATTCTAAGTGAAGCAGAACTCATCTCAGAAATGGATATCAGTCGTACACCGATTAGAGAGGCACTTTGCAAATTAGAACAAGAAGGACTTATTCAAATTCTTCCCAAACGAGGAATTATTGTAAAGGATATAAGTATTAGTGAAGTAAGTATGATTTTTGAGGAACGATTACGAACAGAGCCTTATATTATAAAAAACTATATTCAAAATATTGACCGAGCCTCGCTAGAAGCTATTTACTTACAATTAACGCCAGAATTACTTGATGATAAACACTTTATAAAACTTTACTCCATTGATCATCTGTTACACTCCATCATTAATGAAGCTTGCCCTAATCCATATATCACCAAGCATATGGAACATGTGTTAAACCAAAGTAATCGACTCAGAATTATCGCAGGTAGCAATATACATCAACGTCAAACCCCTACAACTACTGAGCACTTACAGCTTATAGATTCCTTACTACATAAAAGCACTGCTAATTCTGTGGAATTAATGGAAGAACATTTAATAAACTCTCGTGATGCTGCAATACGTTCATTAATCAATGCCGATATTAGCGCTAAGTTTCTAAACTCATATTAAAACTCTAAAAGCGTACACATGATACTAGCGTGTACGCTTTTTATATTCTAATATTATGAATTTCCTACCAGTTATTTTCCTTTTTTATATTCTTGGAACGAACTAACCACCTGTTTTGAGATATTCATTAGCCCCACTACATCTGACATAAGATACAATAAATCATAACCTTTATTATACTTAACTTTAGCATCATTCATATTGGCTGCAACCGTGCCCAAAAATTTACTTGAAGCAAATACGCATTTTTCAATTTTTGCAATTGCCTCCTGCACATGTGGTTCTTCTGGATTATTCAAATATCCCATGGATGTCGATAAATCTGCAGGACCAATAAATATCCCATCTACTCCTTCTACATTTACAATTTCATCAATATTTTCTACTCCTTGCAGTGTTTCAATCGCAATCATCACTATTCCATCTTTATTCGCACGATTATAATATTCATCTTTTTTTTGCCCATAACATACAGCTCTTTGACTTCCAGCTATACCTCTAACACCCTGTGATGGATATTTACAAAAACTAACTGCTTGCTCCGCCTCTTCTCTAGTCGAAACATAGGGTACATGTATTCCTTCAACTCCACAATCTAGAACATGTTTCATCCAAACCTTATCGTTCCACGGTACTCTTACCATAGAAAAACAACCAGTACCTTTCATCGCTTGTAGCATTGAAACTAATCCTGGAAGTGTTGTTTGAGAATGCTCCATATCAATGACAACCATATCAAATCCCGCTTCAGCCAATATCTCTGCATTAACAGCACTCCCTGACTGAATCCAAGATGCACATACCTTCTCATGATTTCTCAACTTATTTCCTATCCCCGAACAAAACGCTAATTCACTCATAATATCTCTCCTTTTCCGACATATCTAATATCTCCACCTATTCGTAATGTAATTTCTGTTGCTGCTTCTTTTAATTCTGGTATGATTTTTGACTCGATAAATTCATCTGTTAATATATTCACTAGACCAAACACACTAATTGCAGCATTAATTTTATTGTTTGACCCATAGATTGGTAATGCAACACATCTCAATCCTATTTCACACTCTTCATCATCTAATGAAAATCCTTGCTTTCTAACTCGTTTCAATTCTTCCACTAAAGATTTCTTATCCACAATTGTTTTATCCGTTAATTTACTAAGACCTTTCAATCTAATCAAATCTTCCAACTCCTGATCAGTGTACTGACACAGCATCATTTTCCCTGAGCTCGTTGCATGTAACGGTGCTTGTTTACCTATTCTCATTAAACTAACCCCTGTTAGTACCGGTTCATATATGCAATCTAGATACATACATTCCATGTCTTTCTCTGCAACCAAGCAGATTCCCATCGCTAGTTTTTCATACAATCTTGTCATAATATCGCCTGATATTGTACGTAAACTCGAATACATTCGAACTTGTTCCCCTAACGTACAAATTTTCCATGTCAGAGAATATCTTTCTGATAATTTATCCTGAAACACATACCCTTCTAACATCAATGTATTTAAGTATCGTAGTACCGTAGCCGAGGGCATACCAATCCCTTCAGCTATTTCCGATAATCGTAACGGACTCCTATTACTTGATAAAAAACTCAGAAGATTTAATGTTTTAGCTACGTTTTGATTAACTGGTTTTTCTGTAATTTTCAATATTATCCCTCCTTAATTCATCCAATTTTATTTTCTCATATGTGTTTTTAAAAGTCAATTTCATTTTTTCATATTTTATTATAATTATAAAATGCATTTTTATTTTTCACTTATTTTCAAGTAATAGTCATTCATTGACATAACTCCTAGATTTGCTATTTCTTTGTTTGTCAGTACACTGTTAATTTCTCCTTGTTTACTTTTACCAATAGCTTTTCTGTATCTGTTACTGCGCTTTTAAAGTACTGTGCAAGACATCTGGTATCATGCCACACTTCACACATATGGCATGATAATGTTTTTCTTCTATGTTTAATAAATTTTTGATAAAATGTAGTAACGGTCATAACTATTCAAAGAAACCATTGCGTACATCACATCTTAATTTTGTATCGACTGCGGTGGATGAAAACAACTGTTTGAGCGTAAGCGAGTTTTGTTTTCATTCACAGAATAGCGCGGAGACACAAAATAGATGTGATAGCAGGTTTCAAGAATAGTTATGACCGTTATGGATATTAATTAATAAATTCAAGCTGAACTGTTACCTTTTATCAACTATCTAGTACAAACAGTTTTCTTTTTTATTTGTTAGTGGTATAATGTCTTTCGTATATATGCAAATATAGCTATCTTTACTAAAGGGGTAATAATATGAATACATTGGATTTAACACTATTAACTGATTTTTATGAACTCACTATGATGCAAGGTTATTTTGACCGTCCTGAGAATGAGATGGTTGTATTTGACGTTTTTTTTCGAAATAATCCTTGTGGCGCTGGTTATTCTATTGTAGCAGGACTTGAACAAGCAATTGACTACGTGAAGAAGCTTAACTTTTCTTATGATGATGTTGATTATCTGAGAAGCCTTGGAAGTTTTAATGAAGATTTTCTAAGTTATTTGAGCGGATTTCATTTCAGTGGTGATATCTATGCGATACCAGAAGGTACTGTGATTTTTCCGAGAGAACCTCTCGTTAAAGTCATCGCTCCTATTATGGAAGCTCAATTAGTTGAAACTGCTCTTCTTAATATTATAAACCACCAATCCTTAATTGCCACTAAATCTTCACGCGTTGTCTATGCTGCAGGTGGTGATGGTGTACTAGAATTTGGACTACGCAGAGCGCAAGGACCAGATGCAGGTTTGTATGGTGCTCGTGCAGCAATGATTGCCGGTTGTGTCGGCACTTCGAACGTACTTGCTGGAAAATTATTTAACGTTCCTATTCGTGGAACTCATGCCCATAGTTGGATTATGAGCTTTTCTGATGAATATACTGCTTTTAAAACTTATGCAGATTTATATCCTACTGCATGTTGCTTATTAGTAGATACTTATGACACCTTAAAATCTGGTGTTCCTAATGCAATTCGCGTATTTGATGAAATGAAGGCTACTTATCCTGATTTTAAAGGATATGGTATCCGATTGGATAGCGGTGACCTTGCTTACTTATCGAAAAAAGCTCGTAAGATGTTAGACGCCGCAGGTCATTCAGATGCATATATTTCTGCTTCGAATGATTTAGATGAATATTTAATTTATGACTTAAAAATGCAAGGAGCAACCATTACATCTTGGGGTGTTGGTACCAATATGATTACTTCAAAAGATTGCCCTTCTTTCGGTGGCGTATATAAATTAGCTGCCATTCAAAATGCAGCCGGTGAATTTGTACCAAAAATCAAATTATCCGAAAACTCAGAAAAAGTAACAAACCCTGGAAATAAAACTATTTTCCGTATTTATGATAAAGATTCGCATAAATTGCTTGCAGATTTAATCACTTTTGCGGATGAAGTCATTAATCCCGAGGAAGACTTGTTGTTATTTGATCCGGTAGAATTCTGGAAAAAAACAAAATTAAAAGCAGGAACTTTTACAGTTCGCGAATTGTTAGTCCCTATCTTTGTAAAAGGTGAATGTGTATATCAATCTCCTTCTGTCATGGAGATTGCTGCATACTGTAAACAAGAAAAAGAGACTTTGTGGGACGAGGTTACACGTCTATTTAATCCACATAAAGTATATGTTGATTTATCACAGAAATTATACGATGCGAAACAAAATCTTTTGGAACGTGCGAATAAAGATGCATAAGAAACCATTACAACCTATAATATAACTATAGATTATAAGGAGATGATTATATGAGAATTGTTGTTTTAGCCGGTGGACTTAGCGTAGAAAGAGACGTATCTCTTTCTTCTGGTTCTGATATTTGTCGCGCTCTTCTAAAGCGTGGTCATGAAGCTGTATTAATTGATCAATTTATGGGGTATGAGTGTGACCCCGCAGATTTAGAATCTGTATTTTCTATACCTGGTGCCAACCTGGGAATTGCTGCTGCTATCAAAACAGTAGAGCCCGACTTAAATGCAATTAAGGCTTCTAGGCCTGATCAATCTAGCTGCATGCTAGGACCTAATGTTATTGATCTCTGTCGCATGGCTGACATTACATTATTAGCATTACATGGTGGAATCGGTGAAAATGGGCAATTACAAGCCACTTTTGATGTGCTTGGTATCAAGTATACTGGTCCTAATTATGTTGGTAGTGCCATTGCTATGGATAAAGGAATTGCCAAACAGCTATTCCAGAAAAATAATATTCCAACACCTGGTGGCACTTGGATTCGTAAAGAACATCGTGATATTACACTCTCTGAAATTGGATTAGAACTTCCAGTTGTTGTTAAACCTTCTTGTGGAGGTTCTAGCATCGGCGTCTATATTCCTACGACTGAAGACGAATACAAAGATGCTATTGATAAAGCATTTCAATACGAAGATGAAGTAGTAATCGAGCCTTATATCAAAGGACGTGAATTTGCTTGTGGTTATATTGACGGAGTGGCATTGCCTGTGATTGAAATCATTCCTAAAACTGGATTCTTTGATTACGCTAATAAATATCAGGCTGATTTAACGCAAGAAATTTGTCCCGCTAATATTGATGAAGAAACTTCGCGCCGTATGCAAGATGCTACAATTGCTGCATGTCAAGTGCTCAAATTAGATGTATATTCTAGAGCAGATTTCTTGTTGACAGATGAAGGTGAGATTTATTGTCTCGAAGTAAATACGCTTCCTGGTATGACACCTACAAGTCTACTTCCTCAAGAAGCTGCCGCAGCTGGCATCGAATATGGTGAGTTATGCGAATTGATCATAGAAAAATCACTTGCAAGATATAAGGAATCAGAAAAATCATAGATACTAAAAATAATTATGAATAAAAGGAACTAATATTATGAAAAACATGTCATTAATAGAAGTTACTGAAGCTTGTAATGGAGTCTACGTAGGTGTAGACTCCTTAAAAAATAGTACAGTAACTGGTGTAACCATTGATAGTCGAAAAGTCGAAAAAGATTATTTATTTATTCCTATAAAGGGTGCAAGAGTAGATGGACACGATTATATTTCACACGTAATAGAATCTGGTGCCCTTTGCACCTTATCTGAAAAAAACTTAGGAGCGGTTACTCATCCTTACATTCTAGTTGATTCTTGTGAACAAGCACTAAAAGATATTGCTGAACATTATAGAATTTCTCTTGGGATTCCAGTTGTTGGAATTACTGGCAGTGTTGGCAAAACTAGCACGAAAGAAATGATAGCTTCCGTTCTTTCACAAAAATTCAATGTATTAAAAACAGCAGGCAATTTCAACAATGAAATCGGAGTACCTTTAACTATCTTTAATTTAAGAGAAGAACATGACGTTGCTGTATTAGAAATGGGAATTAATCACTTTGGAGAAATGACAAGACTTTCTAAGATTGCACGACCTACTATTGCTGTCATTACAAATATCGGACAATGTCATCTGGAATTTCTAAATGACCGCGATGGTGTTTTGAAAGCTAAAACAGAGATTTTTGAGTATCTTCAGCCTAATGGTTCGGTGATTTTAAATGGCGATGATGATAAACTTGCTACCATTTATAGTGTAGATGAAAACGTTCCTCACTTTTTTGGTTTAAACCCTGTCACTGACTTTCCTAGCATTTATGCAGACAATATTATAAATCTTGGTTTAGAAGGTACTACTTGTAGTATTCACTTAACGGATGAGCGAATTTTCTCTTGTACTATTGCAATTCCTGGCGCACATATGGTACTTAATGCACTTGCTGGCGCTTCTGTTGGTATGGAACTAGGTCTTTCGGATGACGAAATAAAAAATGGTATCGAGGCCCTTGTACCAGTAGCTGGTCGCAATAATCTAATTAAGACTGATATGTTAACTATTATCGATGATTGCTACAATGCGAATCCTGTATCTATGAAAGCGTCTTTAGATGTACTATCAACTGCAACCACAAGAAAAGTTGCAATCTTAGGTGATATGGGAGAGCTTGGAATAAATGAAATTGCCATGCACGAAGATGTAGGCCGCCATGCTGTTTTGTCTGGCATTGACGTAATTTGTTGCATCGGTTCCTTAAGTCAGCATATCGCTGATTCTGCTAGTGCTTCTATTTCAACTCTTAATTCTAATACTCTAGTTATGCACTATGATACAATAGATGAATTTTTATCAACGATTACTGATGTCATTTCGATTGGCGATTCCGTATTAGTAAAAGCTTCACATTTCATGGGATTTCCAGAAATCGTTGCAGCTTTGAGAAATATAAATATATAACAATTGTAGATAAATTAGTATTATAGCTCACTAATTGCTTTTTAGCCCTATGAATACAAAGAAAAGAGGATTATCATGTCTTATGAAATGCTAGTGCTAGATTTAGATGGCACATTAACCAACTCTGAAAAAAAGATTTCTCCTGCTACGAAGGCAGCTATTAGAAAAGTTCAAGAAATGGGAAAATATGTTGTACTCGCTTCTGGACGTCCGACTTATGGAATTGTGCCTTTGGCCGAAGAATTAGAACTCGCTAAATATGGTGGCTATATTCTTTCTTTTAATGGTGGAAAAATTATTAATTGTAGAACCCACGACGTAATCTACAACAAATTTATACGCCCAGAATATATTGCTCCAATTTGTGAATATGTTCAGGACTTTGATGCAAATGTCATTTCATATACAGACAGTGAGATTATCTCTGCATTTGCACCTAATCACGAAACGCATATTGAAGCTCGTATTAACAAGATGCCAATTCAACAAGTGGATAATTTTGCATCTCATATTGATTTTCCAATCAACAAACTTCTCGTAACTGGAAATGCTGATTTACTCGCTGAAATGGAGATTTCACTTCGTAGAAAATATCGTTCTTCGTTAAACATTTTCCGATCAGAACCATTTTTTATTGAAATTATGCCCCAAAAGATAGACAAAGCTCATTCTCTACAAAAACTTCTTAACAGTATAGGACTTTCTTCCAATGAGATGATTTGTTGCGGTGATGGTTTCAATGATTTAACTATGATTGAATATGCTGGTCTTGGTGTTGCGATGGCTAACGCTCAACCAGCTGTACTTGATAAAGCTGACTTTGTCACTCTTTCTAACGATGAAGATGGGGTTCTTCATGTTATCGAAAAATTTATGTTATAAGTATACTTACTCGCCACCTTGCTTTTGGTCTAATAGCGTGTGGCGAGTTCTTGAATATATGATTTATACTCGCCTACCACTGATTCTGGCCTGATAATTCTAACATCTAGCCCTAATCCAGTAAGCCATCCAAAGAACTGATGACTTATGGCTACATCCACTCTCACTTCGAATTCTTCCTCACTCATCTCACGAATAACAGCATCTTTTCCAAACCGATCTATGATAACTCCTACTAATCTATTATTGCATCTAAGGGTGATAGTTTTTTCTTTTCCTTGAAACATCCCAAATGTCTTCTTTGTATATATTGCCGAATCAAATTCCTCAAAATATTTTCGTCCTAACCTCATTTCACCAACCACCTCTATATTTAGCATTTTATCAACACGATAATGCTTTACTAAATTAGAAGCTTCGTCATATCCTATCATATAATAATTCTCATCATCCCATACTAACGCCCATGGGCTTATCTCATAATTGAATCCCTCTTTACGAAGTTTCATTTCCTTTTTAGTATTCCATTCGAAATATTGGAATGACACTTTGCAATTATCATGAATTGCCGTATGTATGCTATCTACGTTGTAATAAATACTTTCATTCATCGTTTTGATTCGATTCGTCACATAAACTTGTCTGTGTAATTGATTTGCTTCATATATATTTGTGAGTTTTTCTAGCTTTTTAATTAACTCTTCCGATTTTTTCTTAGTTATAAATTTTGACGACTGAACCGCATCTACTAACAATTTAAGTTCTGGCAACTCAAATTCTCTACTTGCTACATAATAACCTGATGGTTTTCCTTTTTTATTAATAATATCCAAACCATACATTATAAGTTCATCAATATCATTATAAATACTTTTTCGTTCTGCTTCTATTCCATAGTTACTTAATTCTTCTATTAACTGTTGCGTATTCATAGGATGAAATTCATCCGTTCTATGGATTAGAATATCCATAAGGTATAGAATTTTCTTTTTCTGATCTCGTGATTTCGCCATACTCTCCCACTCCTCAAGTCGCTCGTTTTACATGTTCCAATTAAACATAATCAGTGTTGATATTTAGCATATCACACCTAGTAGTATTTTACTATGTTCTATTCAGCCACAGTTGTATCGATGGGCTTACAAGTAATATATTTTTATCCGATATCTCCGTAAGATGCTTACATCGTTATTCAAACCACTAAAGCTTGTAATTCTCTCGTTTCGCTTATTAACAAGCTCA
>JAWXVA010000063.1:0-13902 GCA_044425815.1 Eubacteriales bacterium | reverse complement strand
CCATAATCTGTAATATCCCAACCTAACATATTATCGCGAATTTCGTCGTATTCACTATTCTTTGTTTCCCATTCTTCTGGAGTGAAATTTGCAAATGGTGGCAACGCAAATTTATACTCTGCTATTAATGCTTCCATGTCTTTTAGTGCTTTGTTAATCTCTGATCTTTTCATTCTTTTTTCCTCTTTCTTATATTTAAAATTTAATTACTTTCATCGCTATTTTTCATCTCTACGTGTTGCATCTGTTCTTGTTCTTTATATAGGAACTGCCATGGTACAAATGATGGCATGGATGCAAATTCTTCTCTTACAAATTCATACTGCTGATTCTTATCATCTACTCGCACAAATCGATCTGCTATAGATAATGTATCTGCTAGATTCACAGCTAATATTACAACGCCAATTCCTTTATTTAGAAACCCCTCTAACAAGGTCCATATATACATCCTATGATCAAGGTCTGCTCCTTGAAACGGTTGTACACAAAATACCACTTTCGGCTTCTGCAACAATATCCTTTTATAAACCAGCTGATATTTTTGTTTCTCGGTCAGTTCGCTAATCGGCGTTTTGTAAACTTCTTCTGAAATTTCATTCTGAAATTCCATACGAATACTTCTTTTTATATTGCGCCGAAACCAAACTCCACTCATTCGACTAGATAGATTGAAACATAAATTATCCATATAGCTCAGATGCGGAAATAACATGGTCTTTGATGCGAATTCTTGAATGATTCCCACCTCTATATTCTGGCGAAACTGTACCCGTTTATTATCCATTCTGACACAACTTTCATCATTCATTTCTTGATTTACAATGGCATTTCTTATTTCATAATACATCTCATTATCTAAACATTGGATAACAAGACATTCTCCTTCGTGCACCTGAAACCGAAAAGGAACTTTACTCTTTTGAAACTGATATCGCATTTCACATACTTCTCTTCTATCGCGTGCATCTTCTTTTTTATTTTCCAAATGTACGCGAATCATGGATGCATAATCCAAAAATATAGATTCTATTTTTTCAATCTGCAATTCATGATGTTGAAGCACTTTTTCTATACGCCCATTCATTAATAATACCACACGATCACACAACATTGCAGTATCTTCCATATGTAAACAAATATAGATAAATGAAATCCCCTTCGATTTATAATACTTGATAATTTGTAATACTTTTGAAAGTTCATTCGCTGTAAGCATTGTTTCTATTTCATTTAGAACAATTAGCTTATGCCCTAGTATAACACCTTTTAAAATTTCTACGACAACTCTTTCGAATACACTCAATTTAAACACATAGCTATTGGCTTCAATATCTACATCTATTTCTTCTAAAAATGGTTTTAACTGCTCTTGCAACACTTTTGACTTGATGTATTCACCCCCGTATTTGGGGCGTAATACAAATATATTGTCTGTAACTGTTAACCCGTCCACTAAACAAGATTCATTCTGTATTACCGTTATCCTATTGTTCACCTGTAACGAGTGTTTCCAAGAGTTTACTAGAATTTCGTTATAGTACACATATCCATCATACAGAGATAAGTTTTCTTTAAGCAATCTCAAAAATTCTTCTCTGCCATGGGAGTTTACCGGTACAAATCCTAATATTTCTCCTTCAAAAACATTCAAATTAAAGTCTTCTAGTTTTGTCACCCCGTGTTCTAAATAAGTGATTCGCTCCATTCTTAATACTTCTTTTTTCATTAGAGCACCCCACGATTAGCGACTTCTCTATCACTTACAATAGCTGGTATACTAATTTCAACATCTGTCCCAACTCCTTGTATCGAGTACACATGCATTCCATACTCTTCACCAAATAGCAGATGGATTCTATTATTTACATTTACTAATGCTATTCCACCTTTGGATTCTTGTGTTTGATATATTTCTTTTGCTCCACCTTTTCGTAATTTTTTATTCAGATTTAACAGAGCCTCTTGGCTCATCCCTACTCCATCATCTGAAATACGAATAATTAAACGTTTTTCTGTACACTGAAATTGAATCTTCAATGTACTCGTCCCCAATTTCAATTCTGTACCGTGTATAATGCTATTTTCTAGTATCGGTTGAAGCGTAAGTTTCGGTATGCGATAACTTGAGATATCTAGCCACTCCTCTTCTTCATACTCTACCTGTAATTGAATACGATTACCAAAACGATATTTTTGAATCCCAAAGTATGTCTTACAGTTTTCTAGTTCCTCTTCAACTGACACAAGGTTTTCCACTTTCGATATTGTATAACGAAAAAACACCGCCAATGCTTCTGTCATATCTGCCACACTATCAAGTCCAGCAATCAATGCTTCACTTCTGATACTTTCCAACGTATTATACAAGAAATGCGGGTTAATCTGATTTTGCAATGCTAAATATTGCGCCTGCCTCTTATTCAGATCAAATATTTCTGGTGCCCGCATAATTTCATTGATCTTATAAATCTGTTCTTCTGTAGTCGGCGTAAGAAATACATCCATTTCTGCTAGCTCATACCCATCTAAAAATCGTTTCGACATCTTCTCCACTTCTTTAAGCGGTTGATAGATCAACTTTACACAGATGATTTCTAATATAATTGTAAATCCTATTAATATCAAAAATGAATACAACAGTATCATCCCCTTGGAGTATTGAATCATACAAACCAATGAAGCAAATAATAGAAACATCGTCGTCGTTGCCCAAACGGCTATCACTCTGTTAGATATATATCTAAATCGTTCTAAGTTTCTCACAGCTGTCCTTTCTAGCCATATAACTTACGATAAGCACTTGGCTTTAATCCCGTCGTCTTTTCAAATGTATGGGTAAAGTGCTTCACATCGTTATACCCTACTGATTTACATATTGCAGCAATTGATAAATTAGATTCTCGAAGCAATTGCTTCGCCTCTTCTATTCGAATTCCTATCAAATACTTCGCAAACCCTTCTCCTGTTTCTTTTTTAAATAATGCACTAAAATAACTCGTGCTTAATCCTACTATTTCACTGACCTCTTCTAGCGTAATTTGTTCATTGTAATGATTTCTAATATACTGTTTCGACAAACGAATAGGGCGTAACACATCCGATTCTCTTGCTTTTAACATCTCTTCTAGTATATTGTTTTGTAATTGTGCAAGCATATCAAATAATGCATCCTGCGTTCCACATGTCACGCAATTATTTTTAAATTTTTCAACGATTTCTTTTTGATTTTTATAATCAACTTGAATCAGCAAGGTGGACCCTGCTGATAAAACCAACTCTAGAATATCTGCTCCCCTTGGATGATTTACACTTAGAACTTCCCGTCTCAAATCTTCTAATGCCAACATTCCTTCCTCTTCACTAAAGAGTTCTAATGCTCGCAACATCATGCGTATATATTTTTCTAGTGCCTTATCACTAATCGCACTATTTTCATTTGACATCGATTCAATAATTCGCTCTGTACTTGTGACTAGTCTCTCTTGAATTAATAAGATACTTTCTTCCAAACTACTTTTCAGTAATTGTGTATCTTTTTTGACTTCACTCAGTGAAATCGTAAATTCAACTAATCCAAAAATACTCTTTTGCATCACCAACTGATTCAAACAATCTCGTATTATTCGTCTTATATCATCACTTTTTTTATGTTCAAAAAATAGAATCCCATGTCCCATGGACTCATTCATTGAAAATACGATTTCCGAACAAACGCTATTCAAATTCGCTTGAAGAATCGATTGTACTTTGTCATTTATTAACTGCATTGTACTTTCATTTAACTTACTGCCATCATAATCTAGTTTCAAACAAAATACTTGGAAAACATCTCCTTCTATTTCCAATCCGCATCGTTCTCTTAGCAATGCTGCATCAGGCTCTATTACAGTACCCTCTAATAATTGCGAAATCAGCTGATTCCTCATCTGCTGTTTTACATTCTCCCTCTGTTCCACTAGCCGCTGTAATCCACTCTCCGAATTTCTGCGTTCTTTAATCCTATTGCCTATTTGAAGTAACGACTGATTTAATTCTGTTTTATTAATCGGTTTTAATAAATAATTACTCACATTGTACTGAATTGCAGTTCTTGCATATGGAAAATGCGCGTGCCCACTAATAATTATCACTTCAATTTCTGGTGAAGATGTTTTAACTTGTTTGATTAGTTCCATTCCATCGCATCCTGGCATCCTAATATCTGTAATCAAAATACTGGGATGATGTTTTTCAACTAGATCAACTGCCTCTATACCATTCGATGCAAATCCGACCACTTCCATTCCCATAGCATCCCAATCTACCAAGGCAAATATCAATCGACAAATATGTTCTTCATCATCTGCTACTACTACTTTTAACATGGATTATCCCCCTCAAGTTTTCCTATTTTAATTTTATCATAATTCTCTTGAGTTTGAATACCCTAAATTAGAAAAGTCGCCGAATATTTCATCGACGACTTTTGGTTTTTATAATTGTACTCTTTATATCTTATTATTGACCAATTACAGAAGCTCCTGTATCTGTTACAGCTCCGCCTAAGTCTGTTCCTTCAAGTGCTTGGATACAAGCTTCAACACCCATGTAACCCATTACATCTGGATTTTGAGCCATTGCGCATAATAAATATCCATCTTCGATTAATCCTAAGATTGTATCTGATGTATCGAATCCAACTCCTACTAATGAAGTATCGCCAGAAGCTTTAATAGCATTACCAACACCTGCTGTAGATCCTTCGTTTGCTCCGAAGATAGCTACTACGCCTTGAGTGATATAGTTTTCTGCGATTGTTTGAGATGCAGATGCATCACCTTCACCATATTGTGTTTCAAGAATACTGAAATCTGTTCCTTCAAATGCTGAACGGAAACCTGCTTCTCTAGCTACACAAGACTCTGTTGCTGCATTTACGTTAACGATACCGATATCTCCTGATGTAACGCCTGCTGCTTCAAGAGCTGCTAACATTTCTTCTCCAGCTACAACACCTGCTGCTGTATTATCTGTAGAGAATGTTGCTTCTGCTGCAACGTCTGCTGGTGAGTCAACATATACGATTTTGATTCCTGCATCTGCTGCTTCTGTAAGAGCTGATGAAATTGCTTCTGGACCATTTGCTGCAACCATGATTGCATCGTATCCTGCTGCTACTGCATTGTTAACACATTCGATTTGTTGAGCATCATCTTTTGTATTAGGTGACATAAAATCTACTGTTACTCCATAAGCTGCTGCTGCTTCTTGAGCGCCTTCATTTAATGAAATCCAGTGTGTATCAATTGAGTCCATTGTGATAAGTGCGATTTGGTAATCTTCACTTGCTGCTGTTGTAGCTGCTACATCTGCTGAATCATCAGATGATGTTCCTGTTACTAAATCAGATGTAATATCGATTACAGAAACACCTGTATCTGTTACTGCTCCGCCTAAATCTTCGCCATTTACTGCTTTCACTGCTGCTTGAACGCCTTCATATCCCATAACGTCTGGGTTTTGAGCCATTGTACACAATAGGTAACCATCACCGATTAATCCTAAGATTGTATCTGATTTATCAAATCCAACACCAACAATTGTGCTATCGCCAGATGCTTTAATTGCATTACCTGCTCCAGTTGTAGAACCTTCGTTAGCTCCGAAGATACCAACTACACCTTGAGTAATATAGTTTTCTGCAATTGTTTGAGATGCAGATGCATCACCTTCACCATATTGTGTTTCTAAGATGTTGAAGTCTGTTCCTTCAAATGCTGCACGGAAACCTGCTTCTCTAGCTACACAAGACTCTGTTGCTGCATTTACGTTAACGATACCGATGTCTCCTGAAGTAACTCCTTGAGCATCAAATGCTGCTAACATTTGTTCTCCAGCGATTGTACCTGCTGCTGTATTATCTGTTGAATATGTAGCTGCTGCTTCAACATCTGCTGGTGAATCTACATATACGATTTGGATTCCAGCTTCTGCTGCTTCTGTAAGAGAAGATGAGATTGCTTCTGGTCCGTTTGCTGCTACGATGATTGCATCGTAACCACCTGCTACTGCGTTGTTAACACATTCGATTTGTAAAGCATCATCTTTTGTGTTTGGTGACATAAAGTCAACTGTTACACCTAATTCTGCTGCTGCTTCTTGAGCTCCTTCATTCAATGAAATCCAGTGTGTATCAATTGAATCCATTGTGATAAGTGCGATTTTTACATCACCTGTCTCTGCTGTTTCTGTTGTGTCTGTACTTGAGCATCCTGCTAATGACGATACTATCATCATACCACAGCACAATGCTGCTAATAATTTCTTCTTCATTTCTTATTTCCTCCTTTATTTTAATATGTGTGTTATCACATCATATTTCCCAAATTATTTTTTCTTGCCTTTACCAAAGTTTCCATTTCTTACTACTACGTCCAGTAATACAGCAAATGTAACGATAATACCGATTACAATATATTGAATACCAACTTGTGCGCCGATAACGTTAAGACCATTTTCAAGTACTTGCCATACTAGAGCACCTGCTAATGTACCAAGAAGGATACCTGTACCACCAAGAGGTGATACCCCACCGATAACACCAGCTGCAACTCCATACATTTCATATGTTTGTCCAGCTGACATATTACCCATACCAGCTTGACCACAAAGGATAAGTCCTACAATACCTGAACAAAATGCGCTGATTACATATACTTTAATTGTTGTACCAACAACGTTAACTCCTGATAATTTAGCCGCATCAATATTAGATCCGATTGCATAAATATGTCTTCCTGTGCGAGTCTTAGATAACAAGAAGAAAAATGCTGCAAATACGATTAATGCAATCCAGAAAGAGTTATAAATTCCGAATGTTTTTCCATAGTAAACAAGATTTTGAAATGCATCTGCTGCCTCTTTACCAATTCCTGAAGAAATAGCGTCTGTATTTCTATTACCATTTACCATGTATGCAATACCACGTGCTACGAACATCGTTCCTAATGTAGCGATAAAAGGAGGTAATTTAAATTGACCAACTAAGATTCCATTAATCACCCCTATAACAACGCATGCCACTAATGTAATTGCTACTGCTATAATCGGTGCAACTCCCATAGTCATTAATGTAGCTGCGATCATTGCGCTCATACCAACCACAGAACCAATTGATAAGTCAATGTTACCTGTAATCAATAGATAACTCTGTGCTATCCCTACTAAAATGTATTTAGATGATGAACGTAATAAGTTAAGTACATTCAACCACTTAAACATTGTGCTATCTATCATACCAAATACTAAATAAATCAAAAAGAATCCTACAAACGCTGTAAGCGCTGCACCCATACCTCTAATTTCCAAAAAGTTCTTAATTGGATTTTTCTTTGAATTTTCCATTTCTATTTCCTTTCTCTCCCCTATTTATTCGCTTCTACTTTCTTCTCAAACGATGTTGCCATGGTTAAAATTTCTTGTTGCGAAGCTTCTCTTGCCATAATCTCGCCCGTGATTCTTCCATCACACATTACGATGATTCTATCCGCAATTCCCATAACTTCTGGCATCTCTGAAGAAACAAACATAACAGCAATTCCTTGTTTCTTTAATTCATTCATTAAGTTATAAATCTCAACTTTTGCTCCAACATCGATACCTCTTGTTGGTTCATCAAAGATTACAACTTTTGAATCTCTAGCAAGCCATTTACCAATAACGACTTTTTGTTGATTTCCTCCTGATAAGTTACCAGCATCGATATCTACTCCTGGAGTCTTAATCAATAAATCTTTTACTGCTTTATCACATAACGCTTGCTCTTTCTTGCTATTGATTACAGATAACTTATTGCAAATCAAATCAAGGTTTGGCAATGCTAAGTTGTCACGAATACTAAGTTTTGTACAAAGTCCATCTTTCTTTCTATCTTCTGGTGCAAGTACAAGCCCCTGTTTAATTGCATCTTCTGGACAATTAATTTTGATTTCTTGCCCCTCTACGAAAATACTTCCAGATTCTTTTGGATCCACTCCAAATATAGCTCTTGTCGTTTCTGTTCTTCCAGCTCCCATCAATCCAGCAAATCCTACTATCTCACCTTCATATATCGAAAAATTAATATCTCGAACAAGTTTACCTGCATTCAAGTTCTTTACTTCGAAGATTTTTTTACCTTTTTCACATTCTACTCTAGGGAATTGTTCTGTAATTTCACGTCCTACCATGTTTGCAATGATGTGATCCATTGTTACATCAGCGAAATTAAACTCTGTAATATACTGTCCATCCCTCATAATTGTAACTCTGTCTACAATGTGTTGTAATTCTTCTAAACGGTGTGAAATGTAAACGATACCACAACCATCTTCTTTTAATTTATGTATAATTCTAAACAACTCATCTATCTCTTTTGCTGTCAACGCAGATGTAGGTTCATCCATGATCAGGATCTTCGCATTTGTCGATAATGCTTTCGCAATCTCAACCATCTGCTGTTTCGATACTGGTAAATCTCCTACTGCTTGTTTTGGATCAATGTCGATTTTCAAGTCATCTAAGATTCTTTTTGCTTCTGCTTCCATCTCACTATTTTTCAAGATTATCTTGCCACATTTTTCTCTGCCAAGAAACATATTTTCCGCTACCGTAAGATGTCTACACATGTTAAGTTCTTGATGAATAATCGCTACACCTACCTCTTGTGCTTGCTTTGGTGTTAAGTCAGCATACTCTTTACCGAAGATTTCCATTTTCCCGTCATCTCTTGTATAAACTCCACTTAATATCTTCATAAGTGTCGACTTTCCTGCACCATTTTCACCTAACAATGCCATAACCTCACCTGAGCGAAGTTCAAAATTCACATTATTAAGTGCCTTTACTCCTGGAAAACTCTTATTGATTTTTTCCATAGAGACTATAATATTACCCATGTTTTGAGCCACCCCTTCCTTTTAGTGTATCTCCTTCGTATAATTCGTTTTCACTTATTATCTATCTCTGAGTATAACAATCCCCCCTGAAGTGAAAAAGGGGGGGAGAATTCACTTTCAGGGGGGATTTTATTGTTTTTTCATATTGTTTTTACATTTCATTCATATTTGGGTTCATTAGCTTCTCATTTTTGCTTCTATTTCATCTATCGTACGTGGAATATCTGCGGATAAGTTCTCACAACCATCTTCTGTGACAAGGCAGTTATCCTCTAACCTAAATCCAATGCCCCATTCTTCCACATAAATTCCAACATCTACACAGAATACCATTCCAGCTTCAATCGGTCCATCAATGAATACGTGATCATGTACGTCATACCCTACATGATGCGCTCCGCCATGCCACATATATTTCCCTACATTTTCTATATCATCTAATAAACCAATTTTAATTAATTCATTTCCACAATATTCTTTAATTGTTTTATCCACATCTGGCATTGCCATTCCTGGTTTAATGATACTAAACATGTATTCTGAAGTCTTATATGCACATTCATACAAGGCACGTTGCTTTTCACTGAATACGCCATTACAAGGCCATCCTCTAGAAACATCTGTACAGATTCCATCATAAGAAGCACCTACGTCATTGAGAATCATATCTCCGTCTTGCGCTTGTCCTCTGTATCCATAATAATGTATACAGAAGTTATTCTCTCCTGCTGAAATAATTGATGGGAACGCAGGACTTAGTATCCCTCGAGAAGTTAATGCATGATCATACGCAGCCTTATACTGGTATTCATACATCCCTGGTTCTGACACTTCCATCATCGCTTCAATACCTGCTTTTGTATATGTCAATGCTTTCTTCATCGTCTCAATTTCACAAGGTTGTTTAATAGTACGTTGCTTACGAAGTTGATAGTGATAATTAATTAGTTCTACATCAGGATGCTCATGCTGTAGTCTATGTGCAAATTTATGAGTTCCACCTAACTCATGCTCTTTCAAGTCACGCCATATATCAAGTGCAACCGCATGTATTCTTCCTGAATTCATTGTTCTATGGAAATATTCATGAAATTTCGCTACATCTTCTGTACACTTTAACCCACCCATTTCATCAATCTCATCCGGCTTTAATCTGCGTCCGCTCCAACGCTCTGCCATCTTATCTGCTGGCAAGATAAATAATGTTTCTTTTATCTCTCCTTGAACCTTTTCCGCCATTAGAATAAATCCGTCTGGTTCCGCACCATCTAGCCCTGTCAAATAAACAAAATTACGGTTTACAAATAGAGGAAAATACGCATCTGCTGATTGGTGATGTGGTTTCCCCGCAAATGATAATAAAACCGTTCCATCCTGTAATGTGTCGTACAATGTTTTTCTGTTATTTTTATAAAATTCATTATTCATTTCGCTCTCTCCTATACTTTTTATTTTGATTTAATATCTTATAGAAAAGAGATTGTGCCATAGCACAACCTCTCCTTGTAACAATAAAATTCACTTATTCTTTTATAAAAGTTCGAATTTAATTATCTTCTGTAGTAAATTCATAATCTTTTCCTGGTAAAATTGCATTTAATCCTATTCCTAAAATCGCTGCTATTGCTAATCCTGTAAGCGTAACATCTGTTCCTGCTATTGCAAATGTCACTCCACCAATTGAGTTAAATCCTAACGCTGCTACTAAGATTGTTGCAGCAATAATAATATTTCTGCTTTCGGCTAAATCTACTTTGTTTTCCACTAAATTTCTAGTTCCAATCGCAGAAATCATTCCATATAAAATAAGTGACACTCCACCGATAACTGCTGTTGGAATCAAGCTGATAAGCGCTGCTACTTTTGGTGAGAATGAAAGTACAATCGCTAAGTACGCCGCAATTCTTACCACACGTGGGTCATATACCTTAGTAAGTGCTAATACACCTGTATTTTCACCGTATGTTGTATTCGCTGGACCACCAAACATCGCTGACAATGAAGTTGCAAGTCCATCTCCGAGTAATGTCTTATGTAATCCTGGATCTGCAATATAGTTCTTTCCTACTGTTGAGCTAATCGCTGAGATATCTCCAATATGTTCCATCATCGCTGCAATTGCGATAGGCATAATTGCAATAACTGCCGAAATCGCTAGTGATGGATCTTTTACTGCTAAAATTGTCATATTCATATTGATCGGGAATCCAATCCATGCTGCATCTTGTAATGCTTGTAATTTACCTGCGTCAAATACTTCTACACCACATAATTCAAATACAACTGCTGCACCACATGATACTAATACACCAAGCAGAATCGGTATGATTTTCACCATTCCTTTTCCATATATATTACAGATTACAATCGTTGCAAATGCAATAATTGCTATTGGCCAATTTGCTTGACTGTTTGCAATTGCTGTTGGCGCAAGTATAAGTCCAATCGCAATGATAATCGGTCCTGTCACAACTGGTGGAAAGAACTTCATTACTTTCTTAACATCAAACACTTTAAATAGCAATGCAACTACAAAGTACAATAATCCTGCACACATTACTCCAAGCGAAGCATATGGGAGCATCTCAATATTTGCGCTTCCATCTTCTAACATCGGTGCAATCGCTGCATATCCACCTAAAAAGGCAAATGACGATCCTAAAAATGCTGGTACTTTCCCGCCTGTAATAAGATGAAATAATAATGTCCCTAATCCTGCCATAAGTAATGTTGTCGACACGCTAAGACCTGTCAATAATGGTACTAACACTGTAGCTCCAAACATCGCAAACATGTGTTGTACACCAAGGATGTAATCTTTTCCTGTTAATTTGTTCATAAATACCTCTTTCCTTTGTATGTAATTGATAAGATACGTCGAAAGCACTTAGTGCTCAAACTGTCTTATTATACGATATTTATAAACCTACGTCAATACATCTGACACTTTCTAATACCTACTCATAAATTCTATTTTTAATTGCTTCCATTCTTGCATCTAATTCTGCACTTGCCTGTGCACAATCTGTTAGCTCTTTCGCTATTTCCACTTCTATCGTTGATGGAATATCTTTCTTATAACGCACTTTGTGCTCCAAGCTTGCCCAAAAATCCATCGCTATCGTGCGAAGTTGCACTTCAACTTTCATCAAGCGCTTCTCATTCTGTAGAAATATTGGCACTTCTATAATCATATGAAGGCTTCTATACCCATTTGGTTTTGGGTTCTTGATGTAATCTTTCATCTCTATCAAGGTAATATCATCCTGCGCTAGTAAGCACTTTGATAACACATAAATATCTTCTTGAAAGGAACAAATCACACGCACACCCGCAACGTCTTTAATATTCTCTTCAACCATAGTAATATTCAAAGGTACTTTTTTCCTCTTCATCTTTAAGAGTATACCTTCCGGTGACTTTAATCTTGTTTTAATACTCTCTATAGGATTCCGATCATATTGCAAGGAAAACTCTTCATTTAATACATTAAACTTTGTCTCTACCTCCATCATTGCACAATTATATTTCGCCATCAATGCTCTAAATGGCATCATATTATCACGCGCAAATCCTATTAACGCTTCGTCAAACTCTGTATTTCCAACTATCAAATCTTTCACATTTTTTAATGACATCTATACTTCTTCCTCTTATCTAAATATTTTCGGAATAAGTATAGCATAAAGGTTTGTACAAAGTATGTCCTTACATTCCCTTTGCTTTATCATGACACGCCTTCATCGCTTCCATCACTGCACTTCTCATGCCTTTTTCTTCTAACACACGTACAGCTTGAATTGTGGTTCCTCCTGGTGAGCAAACCATATCTTTTAGTTCACCTGGATGTTTTCCAAGTTCCATAACCATCTTTGCACTTCCAAGTACAGCCTGTGCAGCGAATTTATATGCTTGCGCTCTTGGCATTCCATCTGCAACAGCTGCATCTGCCATCGCTTCAATAAACATAAATACATAGGCTGGTGAACTTCCACTAGTAGATGTCACAACATCCATTAAGTGCTCACCGAGAACTTCTACTTCCCCAAAACCTCTAAGAATATGGCATACATATTCTAATTCTTCTTTTGAAACTAGTTCATTGTGGCATGCACCTGTCATACCTTCTAGTACCATAGCTGGTGTATTAGGCATTGTTCTAACTATTTTCACATCTTTGCCAAATTGTTCTCTTAACCATGCAAGTGTTTTACCTGGTGCAATCGTAACAATAATTTGATTTTCTTTAATCAAGTCTTTAATTTCCGCTATAACTGCTGGGTAGAATTGTGGCTTTACTGATAATACTACCACTTCTGCTTTTTCCACTACTTCACTATTACTTTCTGTCACATGAATTCCTAATGTTGCTTGCGCCTTCTCTCTACTTGGTGCAAATAAATCCGATGCGATAATTTCCTCTGCTGCAAAAATTTCATTTTTGATAATTCCTGACATCATTGCCGACGCCATGTTTCCACTTCCGATAAATCCTAATTTCATAATTTTTCTCCTTTTTGTGTTATTTGTTATTTATAGTTAATTATATTACTTACACTATTTATGATTTCTGGTTACGTTATTCAACCACTTATAACTGTAGAATCTTTTCAGCGCCACCGGAAGTTTCAGCAATTCATCCGTAAGCAAGAATACATACACGATTGGTACTCCCCAGTTAAATACAAATGCTGCTAGTGCTCCTAATGGAATAGAAAATCCCCACATAATAACCGTATCCACAATCAACGAAAATTTCGTATCTCCACCAGATCTTAAAATCCCAACTATAGTAGTACAAGAGACCGACATGCATGCTACGTATACAGCCATAACTTTTGTCATAAAATCCAGATACTCTTTGGATTCTTCACTCAAGGTCATTACATCTCTAGCGATTGGACCTGTAATTAAGATAACACAACTTCCCAACAATCCTGCTATAATACTAATCACCAAAAATCTTTTTGCATATCTTTTGGTT
>JAWXVA010000062.1:0-13983 GCA_044425815.1 Eubacteriales bacterium | reverse complement strand
AGAACATAAAACTTGATATTGACAAAAAAAGAGTGCATGATACAATAATTGTATTAAAAACTTTCTGTAAAATGAAGGTTAAAATGAAGTATTATAAATATATAAAAAGACTTGATTTACCAAGCGTCTTGTGGTACACTATACAAGCGTTTGGAAGTTAGGTCTTTTTTTTATGCCTAAAAGTGGCGGTTTCGCAAACTGCCGAGGTCTTATATTTTTATAAGATTGAAACACGTAAACAAGTATAAAAACAAAGCGAGGTGGAAGTTGTGCGCACAAGAATTACATTAGCATGTACAGAATGTAAACAACGTAATTACAACATGACAAAGGATAAGAAAACTCATCCTGACCGCATGGAAACAAAGAAATACTGCAAATTCTGTAAATCACACACATTGCATAAAGAAACGAAATAGTCGTTTGGAAGGAAGTGGAGTTATGGGCGAAGTAAAGACAAGTAAAACTCGAAAAAATAGCTGGTTTAAAGGTATTAAGGCTGAGTTTAACAAAATCATTTGGCCGAACAAAATTACTCTTGCGAAAGAATCGACGGCAGTTATTGTAGTTTCTATTTTACTAGGTGTGATAATAACAATCGTAGACTTTATTGTAAAGTACGGTATTGATATTATCGTTAAGTAACAAGTACACGTAGCAATTTGAAAGGTGATTGTATGGCAGAAGCAAAATGGTATGTTGTTCATACCTATTCAGGGTATGAGAACAAAGTAAAAGCCAACATTGATAAGATAATTGAAAACAGACACTTGGAAGATCAAATCCTAGAAGTAAGAGTTCCAATGCAAGATGTAGTGGAAGTGAAAAACGGTGTTCAGAAAGAAGTTCAAAAGAAACTGTTCCCAGGGTATGTTATGCTACACATGTTCATGAATGATGATACATGGTATGTAGTGAGAAATACTAGAGGTGTAACAGGGTTCGTTGGACCTGGTTCGAAACCAGTACCATTGACTGAGGAAGAGATGATTCCACTTGGAGTCAAGGCAACCAATGTAATTGCTGATTTTGAGGTTGGCGATATTGTAAAAGTTACCGATGGTGCATGGAAAGATACTGTTGGAGCAGTACAATTCGTTAATGATGTTAAGCGTAGCTTAACAATCAATGTTGAATTGTTTGGTCGTGAAACACCAGTAGAAATAAGTTTCACAGAAGTTAAGAAAATGGATTAAATCCAAAATTCACGCAAAGTGGGAGGGAAATCCCCGTAAATACCACAAGGAGGTAAATTAAAATGGCAAAAAAAGTTACAGGTTATATTAAATTACAAATTCCTGCTGGAAAGGCAACACCAGCACCACCAGTTGGACCAGCTCTTGGTCAACACGGTGTTAATATCGTTGAGTTTACAAAACAATTCAACGCTAGAACAGCAGATCAAGGCGACTTGATTATTCCAGTAGTTATAACAGTTTACAATGATAGAAGCTTTAGCTTCGTAACAAAAACACCACCAGCAGCTGTTCTTATTAAGAAAGCATGTAACATTAAATCTGGTTCAGGCGTTCCACAAAAGATTAAAGTTGCTACTATTACTAAAGCACAAGTGCAAGAAATAGCAGAACTTAAAATGCCAGACTTAACAGCAGCTTCATTAGAAGCAGCTATGAGCATGATCGCTGGAACATGTCGTTCAATGGGTGTAACAGTAGTAGACTAATTGTAAATAGAAGACGTGGGAGGGAAATCCCGTCATTACCACTAGGAGGTTTTATAATGAAAAGAGGAAAAAAATATATTGAAGCTGCTAAATTAGTTGATAGAGCAACTCTATACGATACAGCAGAAGCAGTAGCATTAGTTAAAAAATCAGCAGTAGCTAAATTTGACGAAACAGTTGAAGCACACATCAGAACTGGTTGTGATGGTCGCCATGCTGACCAACAAATCCGTGGAGCAGTAGTTTTACCACACGGTACAGGTAAAAAAGTTCGTATCCTTGTATTTGCTAAAGATGCTAAAGCAGAAGAAGCAAAAGCGGCAGGAGCAGACTTCGTTGGAGCAGAGGATTTAATTCCAAAAATCCAAAACGAAGGATGGTTCGAATTTGATGTTGTAGTAGCAACTCCAGACATGATGGGTGTTGTTGGACGTCTTGGTCGTGTACTTGGACCAAAAGGTTTAATGCCAAACCCTAAAGCTGGAACAGTAACAATGGACGTTACTAAAGCGATTGAAGAAATCAAAGCAGGTAAGATTGAATACAGATTAGATAAAACAAATATCATTCACGTACCAGTTGGTAAAGCTTCTTTTACAGAAGAGCAATTAGCGGACAACTTCCAAACGCTTATTGATGCAATTAATAAAGCTAAACCATCAGCTCTTAAAGGAACATACTTAAAGAGCGTAACACTTACATCTACTATGGGACCTGGAGTTAAACTTAACCCAGCAAAATTATAAGATATAAGCTGTTGACAATTAAAAAAATATTTGCTATAATTTCATAGCAATAACTGCCGAAGACAGTAGGTGCCATAAGGCGTAAAATGTAATTACCTACCGAGGAGATTAAAATTCTTATTAATAATAATTAATGAATTTATCATACCTCTATGTCTGACGATATAGAGGTATTTTTATAATCGGCGGTGTTAATCTATAAAGGAGGTACACAGTACATGGCTAAAGTTGAATTAAAACAACCAATCGTTGAAGCTATTGCAGCAGAAATCAAAGATGCTCAATCAGCAGTGTTAGTTGATTACCGTGGTTTGACAGTGGAACAAGACACTCAATTACGTAAGCAATTAAGAGAAGCTGGTGTTGTATACAAAGTATACAAAAACACTATGATGAAGAGAGCTTTTGAAGGAACAGCATTTGCAGGTCTTGAAGAATACTTAGAAGGACCAAGTGCACTTGCAATTTCAACAGAAGATGCAACAGCTCCAGCAAGAATTATCTGTAACTTTGCTAAAGAAGCAAAAGCTTTAGAAGTAAAGGCAGGAGTCGTAGAAGGCGCAGTGTATGATGCAGCAGAAGTATTAGCATTATCACAAATCCCTTCAAGAGAAGTTTTACTTTCGAAATTACTTGGAAGTATTCAATCACCAATTACAAACTTCGCTCGTGTTCTTAAGCAAATCGCTGAGAAAGATGGAGAAGTTGTAGAAACAGTTGCAGAAGCAACAGAAGAAGTAGCAGAATAATAAAAAAATAAAATTATCTTATGGAGGTAAATTAAAATGGCAAAATTAACAACAGCTGAAATGATCGAAGCGATCAAAGAATTATCAGTATTAGAATTAAACGAATTAGTAAAAGCATGTGAAGAAGAATTCGGTGTATCTGCAGCAGCAGGTGTGGTAGTAGCAGCAGCAGGTGCTGGAGAAGCAGCAGCAGAAGAAAAAGATGAGTTTGATGTAGAATTAGTTTCTGCAGGTGCATCTAAAGTTAAAGTAATCAAAGTTGTTCGTGAAATCACAGGACTTGGATTAAAAGAAGCTAAAGAAGTAGTTGACGGAGCTCCTAAAGTAGTTAAAGAAGGCGTTTCTAAAGCAGAAGCTGAAGAAATCAAAGCTAAATTAGAAGCTGAAGGCGCAGAAGTAAACATGAAATAATTCTGAATAGAATATATTTTTAGAATTTAATCACGAACCTCACCAAATTATTAATTTGGTGAGGTTTTTTTTGATAATTTGACTCTAATAAAGTAAGAGGATTACTTTTATGTATTAAATTAAAAATAAGGCGGGATTAAATTTATGAAAAGAAGAAGTTTGACCTTTGTGATTAGCTTGATATTTTTGCTTTCAAGCTTTATGAGTATTACGACATTGGCAGCAAATAGCGTCACCCAAGATGGTAATGTAGCTACTCTTTCAATGGATAAGGAGAGTTACAATTTAGACGAGAAGATAGGTATTACATTGACTGTAGCTAATACAAATACCTATGAAGTTGAAAATATTACGACTGAAATAATTTTACCAAGTGGAGTATCTGCGATAGATGGAAATACGAAACAAGATAGTTTCAATCTTCTGCCAGGAGAAAGTAAGACAACAGAAATAACTGCTTCTAAGAAAGAAGCTATTGCTACTGCTATTGCTACAACGGTTGTAAATACAGGTGATAATATGACGGGTTATACATGGGGGATACTTGCAATTATCTCTTTTATGTGCTTAATGTTTATTGCTATAAGAAATAAAAAAATCAAAAAAATGAATTCTTTAACCATGTTCTTGGTCATGACTTTAGTCTCAATTAGCTCGCAATCAATGATAGCGAGTGCAAGTGCTACAGATAATGTAATAAGTAAGAGTTTTACGGTATCTGAAACTATTATAATCGCTGGTGAAGAAAGTACTATTCAAGCGGAAATTACATATGATTCAGAAGAAACAAATTCAGGTGATACCGTTACAGTTAGCTTTAATACTGGTGAAGGTAGCGAAGTTAGCCCTGTTACCATAGAGGCAGGAACTGCGCTAGATTACATTCCATATACTGTTTTAGACGGATATATGTTTGATAATTGGTATACCGATATAAGCTTTACAGAAACGTTTGATACAGAAGCGGCTATTAACGAAGATATAACAATTTACGCTGCATTTAAAGAATCAGACATAGAATACACGGAGTTTGAAAGTACAGAGATGGCTTTGCTTGACCAAGCTACAAGCTTTGGATTTACTGTTTATAGCGAAGAAACAATTACAAGCACTAATCTCTCTAATTATGTACAAATAACCGAAATTTTTGGATCGAGTGCAGCAACAGGGCGAGAGGTTAAGTACATAGTAACTTCAAACGGAAATAACTACACTATTACAGCAGATGGTGGTTATGATGAAGGAAGTATGTACGAAGCAGTACTGTTAGACGGGGTAACGCTTGTTTCACCTGCTAATGACGGATATAACCTTAATGTAATTACTACTCTAACATACTCTATTTATAAAGAAGAAGTAGAGATAGTAGAGTACAAAGAGGACGCAACATTTTTAGAAATAGATGAAAGTCTTTTGTCTATTACAAATACTCACGAAGAATTAGTAATAGGTTATGCAAGTATTACAAGTGAGGATTTGGAGACTATCTTAAGTAATTCATTCGCGGATGGTAAAACACAAATCAAAGTGGGTGACATTATCATATTAAAAGAGGGCAGTGAAACATCTAAATATGGTGCGGTGAAAGTAACGAGTGTTGACTATGATTCGAAAGGAAATTGCACATTCTCTTATGAGGGCTGTGAATATAGCGATATATATTCATCGATGGATATATACACAGAGCAAGATATTTCGGTAGGTGATATGCTCAGCAATATTGATACAGTTGCTATGGAACAGGAAATTAAACAAAGCGAGGGGATACAGGAACTTACCTATATGTTGGCAGTTGCTTTATCACAGTCAGAAACAGTTGCAGACATTGGTGATGGAACCGAGGCATTTACTATAGATATGGATGAACTTATAGCAGCTGAACAGGCTATATCTACGATGTCAACAAGCAATACATTGTCTAATAATGTATATTTTAATGATGTAAGCAACAATAATATAATAGAATTAGAAGACCTAATAGAGGGGCTTACTGTTTCGGTTACAATTGGACAAGTTACAAATGAGAATATGATCGATATGTATTACAAGAATGACGAATGTTTCGGCGTTCAAGTAGAGGTACAGTACGCTGTGAAACTAGATAACGGTGTTTATGTTCAAGCTACTATTGATATTACAGAGTCATTTGTTGGTTCATTATGTAGTAGTAGTTCAAGTTATGACGACACTTCTGCTGATTTCCATTATTATTTATTGCTAGAGTCTGAGACGGATATTGGATTTGAAATATTAGTTTGTTCAGCAGAGATTTCTAACGACAGTACAGATGAACCAGAACCAGATTTGGGTGGTAGTGATTTCCCAGATGGTGGAGCTAGTACAGACGAGGTACCAGATATATCTGAATATGTTGATATTTCAAAAGAAATAGCAACTACAATAAATGATGCATTGACAGATGAAGAGTTAGAAGAAGAGAACGATAACATAGTTTCTCGTATGTTGGCACTCCTTGAAAATGAAGGTGATTCAATCGAACTCTTTAATGCACCAATAGCTAGTGGTTCATTTAATGTTGGTTATGTCTTCGATATCAATTTATATTTTAACTTTGTAGTTAGCGTAGATTTTGCAGCCGGCTTACAAACAGAGTTTTCTTATATTAATTCTCAAGTTTTTGGTGTAGTAGGTTCTACACGAACTCAAGATATTGAATTCTATTCATATGATAGACGATCGGCAGGTTATAGTTTTGATTTGTACGCTTGTGGATATCTGGGGGTAAAAGCTGGTATACAATCCGAAATATCTATTTCTATGGCATTTTTGAAAAATGTTGGTGAAGTAGGCGCTGGATTTGAAGTGGGTGCTTATATGGATATTTACGGATATCTCCATTATAATTATGTGAAAACATATTATGGCGGTGGTACTAGCCAAAGTCTAAGTGGCGGTATCTATATGGAGATGGGTGTCTATATTGAAGCGTATGTATTCGCAAGGTCAAATCTGTTCGAGGCTGAAGGTGAGTGGACTGTGCTAGATATGAAATTCCCGATATTTACAGTCGGAAATCAGTATGTATACTTAGAGCTTGCAGACGAGAAAAATGAGGATTTAAGCTATGGTGTGCTAACAGGCAAATATACCAAGCTATACGACATACTCCCAACTTATTATGGTGAGTATCTAGATATTACAACGGGCAACATCGTAGTGATGCCTATTGAACAAAGTAATAAATTTGGCGTGTATGAAACAAGTGACATTCCATACATCAGAACTACCTATGAGTACGATGAAAGTGGAGATTGGATTCCTTATATCGTCTTTGACCAAGATGACTTTAATTTATATTCTAACTATTATGAAGCATATGGAGAACTACGATACACAGATTATTTCTATGACGGCATTACATACGAAGATTACTATGTTGGTAGCAGTGGCGATTTATACGCAGAGGACATAGGTTTAACTATAACTTACTGTGGGGATCAACTAAGCACATCTTTGAGTACATTCCGTGAGGTTGGCGATGTTGAATGTATATGGGTAGCTGACGGATTTAATGTGGAAAATGCTGGGAAAGTTTACACAGCTACTTTCCAATTTGAAACTACTGAAGGCGAGCTTATCCCATTAGGAACTAGAACGTCTATTGCTGGCACTCAAACTGGATATTTTGATATTTATGCAAATGCAAGTGAGGAGTTAATACAGCAATATGCCTTAGATGAAGTTTACAAATTTAATGATGATGGATTGGGAACTTACCTATCAGAGTACTATACATGGGATATAGATCCAACAGATAATTATTTGACAGAAGATACAACCTTTACTGTAACAGCTGAAGAAAGACAGTCTTATGTTGCTTACGTTTATCTTGATAACGGTGTTTATGCTTATGACGTTGTAGCAGTAACTAACGGCGATGTTCCTGAAATAACTGTAGAGGATGGAAGTTTTTACGAAGTAGAAAGTGTATCACTTTATAATACGAACGACTATACAACTATTTACGAGATAGATTATAATAATTTGCCAGCTGTTTATACAGATGCAAGTATAGATCCACAAAGTTACGTAGTTGGTCAAACAGGTTATTCTACTAGTGAGGCGACTTGGACTAAATCGGACGCTATAAACCAAGCAAAATTGTTTTTAGGTTATTATCAAGATGCTGATTTGCTTTATATTGCTAACTATGATGTAGATAATTATACAGTTACATATGAGACCAATGTAAGTGAACTTTTCGCAGGCGGACTTACCGAAGAATTAGAGTATAACGAATCTCCTGAACTTGGTGCACACTATGCATATAGTGCGAAAAGTTATCAAACATTTGTAGGTTGGGATGCAAACGATGACGGAGAAGTTGATTATACGGTAGATAGTGATGGAAACTGCAACCTACCTTGTACTAATGAAGATGTAACCTATACTGCAATTTACGAAACGGGAACTTATACGATATCTATAGAAGATTACAATGGCGAAGTTCATGAATTTGAAGTTGAATATATGAAGGATATGTCCGAAGAAATAACAGATATTTTAGAAGATTACTATTTAGCTGATGATACAGAGTTGAATGGTGGAATTGTAAAAGACTTTATGTGGGCATATTCATATGGTGATTATACATACAAGTATTATTTTAGTGAAGATAAAATAGACGAAACGCTGGAGGACTTCACAGGAACATATATGACTTATTATGACAGTGTAACCATTACACCATCGTATCAAACGTTCTATAAAATGACGGTCGTTTCAGGTGAAGAAGCGTTTGACAAAACAGAATTAGCAGCGGCTATCGAAACCATTGAAACTGATTATACATATGAGTACCGTGATGTGACCATCAATGCGGATGGAACAGTAAGTATGTATGTACTAGAGGACTATGCAATGCAACCAAGCCTATTCTACTTTGCATTAGTACAGCCAACGATTGACGACGAACTTTTATATTATTACGATACTCCATATTGGCAAGACCAAGACGAGAATGAGTATCCGATTGGTGATCCAGATGTGTCCGCTCAAGAGGATATGACTTTCACCGCTGTTTACGATAAAGTCGAAATAGAATATTCAGCTAATGTCTACACAAAAACAGACGGTGTTACGAGTGATACAATTACAGAAAGCTTTACTGGTAATTATACAGATTATCAAGCGTTTATAACGGAGTGGGAAACGAAATATACGGAAGATGAGGTAACGGAAAAAACAGACTCAACTATCACAACTTATACGGGATATTCAGTTGATGAAGGAGATACAAGCATTGATATTTATCTAGAATACACTACGGAAACGATACAGTATACCGTGACTTATAGTGACGATACAGGTGACTTAAGTGATGTACAAGATATTGACTATGGTACAGAAATTACAGTAGCAAGCCAAGATGATGTTGAAACAGATGATTATTCTTGTGAGTTTATGGGTTGGAAAATAGGAGATACCCTTTATGAAGTGGGTGAAAGTTTCACGGTAACTGGGTATGTAACTGCTACAGCAGTTTGGGAACGAACTTGTATGATTACATTTGCCTATAGCGAAGATAGCACAGCATACAAAACATATACAGGGGTTGTAGGTGAAGCATTTGACATGGAACAAGTTCCAGATTATGTAATGAGTGGTAGTATATACGAGTTTACAGGTTGGTCAGATAATCCAACTGCATTCACAACCAATATGACCATTACTGTGAAATATGATTATATCGACTATACCGTAACATTTGAACTTGATATCGATGGTACAGTTACAACAACTACTGAAACTGCTCATTATGGTGATGAACTTTCTGGTTTGATTCCAGAGGTTTCCAGTCAAACTGATGGGAAAATATTTACTACTTGGAGCATAGAAAATATCGGTACAAGTGATTTTGAAGCATATACAATTACGGGTGACGTAACAGTAAAAGCAGCAGCCACAACAGTTTACGTAACTTATATGACTGGCACGCAAGAATATCAAAAGACGGCGGTAGATATCGGCACGGAAGTTACTGTTTTAGACGCGGTAACGGGTTATGGTTCTTGGTCTGTTAGTGGAGCAACTATAGAAAATGGCACATTTACAATGCCTTCAAGCAATGTTACATTTACTGCAGTAGCAGATTTAACAGACACGTTCATGATTTCAGATGGAACAGACACAAATGTATATAATCCGAATACTTATGAGTCAAGTCCAAGTAATACGGATATCAGCGGATATACATTCGATACAACAAATGGTATTTTGTGGATTAATTCAAATGGATTCACTCTTTCGGGCGAAGTTAGCAATATTGTTATTATCGTAGATGAAGCTGTAACTGGCCTGACACTACAAGACTTAACCATTCAAAACACAACAAAGAAAACATATACGATCCCAGATTTTGAATGGCAAGAAAATGTAGAGGACATTGAGAGCGACCCAATCAATGACTTTGTAATCTACGCCTATGGAGATGAGTTTAATTTAACAATTGACGGCGATGTGGAAATTAGTCAAACAAATGAAACAGACGGAAGACAATATGTGATTTACTACATGAATCTTAAAGAAGGTAGTTATGAAAAGTTGAATGAGGAAACTGATTTAACTGAAGAAGCTAGTGGATTAATTCCTGACGCTGGCACATTTACAATGACTGGTAGTAATGATGCGACATTTACCGCAAGCTCAAGTTATGCAGAATATATCATGATGATCAATGGTGCTGCAACTATCAGTGATATTGATTTTACACTAACAAGTAGCAATTCCTATACTGGCGGAATCAGGGTGATGGATGTGCTTAGTGCTGATTACAACACAGTACTTTCAAGTGGTACACTTGCCATGTCGAATTGTACGATTAGCGGAAGTTTGAACGAATATGCTGCGATGACTTATTCATCGGGTAATAGCATCTTTACAGATAGCACCTTTGATATCACAAGTGGTAGAATCAATTCAGATTTTGGTGCTGGACAAATGATGTCATTTATCGGCAGTACAAGTGGTTCTATACCAAGCATCACTGCTCAAGGTTTATCATTTGACTTAGATACAGGCTGCGAACTTGTCGCAAATGGAATTCAATGTTACGATGAATCTATTACTCTTGTAGATACAAGTATCGTTCCGAATACCTATTCGTTTGACTCATATTATATGTGTGAGTATGGCACAATTACAGGACTTACTAGTATCACATTTACAGGTAATTAAAAACAGACAGCAAAATCCCCTCAGACCGTAAAAAGTTTGAGGGGATTATTTTTGATTTTTTATTACTTATTTTTAATAATTGTCGTTAAGTTTTTTATAATAATAATGCCAACAACTGTTACGAATGGCATAAAGTATCCGTAAAATTGCCAAGCGCCTTCTCCTGTTACCAGAAGGTTATATATAGCATGATAACTGATGCATATACTAATACATGTAAAAACACCAATCCAAGAAAAGTGTTTTTGATTAGAACCAAGTCCAAGGGAATAACCCAAAGAAAGACTGCACAAGATGTGCATGATTCCAACGGCAAATCCGCGAATTAAGACAAAATAGAAATTATCTGCACCATGGGCTACTACATAACAGCAATTCTCAAATGTGGCAAATCCTATTCCTGTGGCAATGGAACACATTAGAATATTTTCTTTTTTAGGAATGAAAATTATCATATAAAATAAAAGTGGCAAGGCTTTCATTACTTCCTCAATCATAGGAGTAATTTTGATAATTGCGTCA
This sequence comes from Eubacteriales bacterium, assembly GCA_044425815.1. Lineage (GTDB taxonomy): Bacteria > Bacillota > Clostridia > Lachnospirales > Lachnospiraceae > CAUPWF01. The sequence goes on along the minus strand of JAWXVA010000062.1, from coordinate 2,674 downwards.
ATTACATTCATGCCATATACGCCAGCTATAAAACTATTGATGTATGACGATAACAAACATACGGTAGAGCCAATAAGGAAAAAACCTACAAATCGTCTGCTATCTCCTTTTAATAGAAATAATCCGATAATAAAAGGAGCGGCTAAGAAAACTAAAATATTTTCAGCATAAATCATAAGTTTCGCTCCTTTTTGAGAAAGAATAACATAATAGGAAAGGTAAGTGTAAGGAGAAAATCAAATATAATGTAGAGAGTGTTAAACCCGAATATTGAAACAAAATACATCATATTATTAAATACAACAAGACAAACAAGTGTTAGATTAAAATTAAAAAGGAAGTTATGTTCTATTACAGATATATTTCTACTAGCTACATAAGCAAGAACTGTAAGTGGAATGGCATAATATAACGTCCAAAATAAGCCGCCACATAGGGCGTAGCTAATCGTGTTAACTGTGATAGATAGCAGAGGTAGAATTGTAGATAGTAATTTATGCTTTTTAGTAAGAACTTTTGCGTTGCTTTCTTTATATAGTAGGATACAAAGCCCAATAAAAAACAAATAAAAACTCATATAACAGAGTTCACTTGCTGAAAAATAATATGGAAAATATCCGTAAATCATGAAGTAGATAGTCCAATAGATAGTTCCGATAAACCAACATAAAGAGCCACCAGCAAAATATTGAAATGGTAAAAACTTTGGATCCTTAATAGCGAAAAGGCAAGCGGTTACACCAACACCAAAAGTCACTATTAACTGTATAATATTATCTATTAGTTCAAGTACACTCATGATTTAGTCCCTTTCATTATCTTTGAGCTTATAGCAAATTAATGTGACTACGACGCCTAAGATAAAAGCTATAAGACCTATTATTATATAGCCTAAATATGGAGTGTCAGCAAAAAAAGTTCCAGTATAGGCGTTAGTTGATAATAGATTCATGTTCATAGTATCGATGACAGAAGGCATAACAAATGAAAGAGTTATAATAATCATTAAACTTGTCGCTAGTGTAGTGATACTATAAAATTTCCTTTTTTTTCTTCTTTTTTCTATTTTAATTTCATCAGCTTTATTTAAAACTTTTAATAATATATCCTTATTCTCCATCATAAACAAACCCCTTCTTTTCCAAGATTTCCTTAAGCGATTTTTTGGCTCGATATGCAAGGTTGTTTACTTGCTTTTCGCTTTTATGCATAATTTGCGATGCCTCTTTATAACTCATGTTCTCAAAATATAATAAGAATAAAATCTCACGGTAATCTGGGGTGAGATATTCGAAGCAAGAGTAAAGGTCTCGATTTTTTTCTTCTTTAAGTAAGTTGATTTCTACAAAATCTTTAGTTGAGAACAATTCGTTACTAATTTCATCTAAAGTTAAATGATACTTATTTTTACGTATGTACTTTAGTGCTTCATTACGCGCAATTGCAAATAAATATGTTTTAAGAGAAGAGTTCCCTTTGAATTTGCCAGCACTAAGAACTAACTGAGCGAAAACATCAATCATCATATTTTCGGCTTCAGTCATATTTTTTAAATAACCATATAGAAATAAGGTTAAACTTTCTTTATGTATCCCTATCAATTCCTCGAGAGCTTTATTGTCACCATGTAAAAATTCATCATATAAAATTTTATCCGTATCCATTGGCTTTTTATCCTCAAATTAAGTTGTATGTATTACGTGATATTATAACAAATCTTGCTATTTTAAACAAGCAAACACAGGGGAATATGAATAGAAGAGAAGTATCGTGAGTAGTACTATGCTTAATAAGTACTATAAAAATAAGGAAGGTTGTTAAAATAGTATCAATGACAAGTTGCCAATATAGATAACGAAGGTATTGTTTGTGCAAAAGTAACAAAAAATAAGGAGAGAAATAGTTAAAACGCCAGTTTGTTGACACTAACCTATATAAAATAAACAAATTTAATAAAAAAGATGTGATAAAATATTAACGTTTGTTATTGATAAATTTTTATCAATATGGTAAAGTATAAATACTTTATGAAACTCATATAAAAAATTTGTGAATTTGAAAGGAAGTTACTATGAAAAGAAAAATTACCATTATTGGAGCTGGAAGCGTTGGTTCAACAATTGCCTACACATTATCAAACACTGATATTGCAACAGAATTAGTACTTATCGACATTAACAAGGAGAAAGCTGAAGGAGAAGTATTAGATATTCTTCAAGGAACATGTTTCCGTGACCCTATCTCTATTATTGCAGGAGATTATGAAGATGCGCATGATTCTGATATCGTAATTATTACATCTGGTATCGCTCGTAAGCCAGGTCAGACTAGAATTGAATTAACAAAGACTAACGTTAATATTCTAAGACAAATCACTCCAGAAATCGTTAAGGCTGCGCCAGATGCAGTATATATTATTGTAAGTAATCCAGTTGATATTATGACTCACGTATTTACAAAAATTTCAGGACTTCCAGAGAAGCAAATCATTGGATCAGGAACAATTCTTGATACTGCAAGACTTCGTTGTGGAATTTCAGAACACTTTGATGTTGCTCAAAAGAGTGTACATGCATATGTGTACGGTGAGCACGGGGATACATCATTTATCCCATGGTCAATTGCTAATATTGCAACAGCTGATGTAGATGCATACAGAGAGAATTTAATCTCT
>JAWXVA010000215.1:0-2529 GCA_044425815.1 Eubacteriales bacterium | reverse complement strand
CAATCATTTGGGGCATTTGCACCAAAAGGATTAACATTGACACTCGAAGGTGATGTAAATGATTACATGGGTAAAGGATTGTCAGGTGGTAAATTGGCAGTATTCCCTCCAAAGACAAGCACATTTGTAGCATCTGAAAATATTATCATCGGTAATGTTGCATTATATGGAGCGACATCAGGATATGCATATATTAGCGGTGTGGCAGGAGAGCGTTTCTGTGTAAGAAACTCTGGTGCTATCGCAGTAGTAGAAGGTTGTGGGGATCATGGACTTGAGTACATGACAGGTGGTCGCGCAGTAATTTTAGGACCAACAGGTAAAAACTTCGCAGCAGGTATGAGTGGTGGTATTGCATATGTATTAGATGAAAATCACAATTTATATCGTAATTTAAATAAAGAATTAGTTTCAATGCAAGCAGTTACTGAAAAAGTAGATGTGGATGAATTGAAAGGATTAATTAAAAATCATGTAAGTGAAACAGGTTCTGTAAGAGGACAAGAAATACTCGATAATTTCGTTACATACTTACCTAAATTCAAGAAAATCGTACCTAACGATTATGACAAGATGTTAAAAGCGATTAGAAAATTTGAACAAAAAGGGTTGAGTCATGAAGTTGCAGTTATGGAAGCATTCAACTCAACACAGAAAAGGTAGGTGGAAAAATGGGAAAAATTACAGGTTTTTTAGAATATGAAAGAAAGAATAACACATGTCAATCTCCAGAGAGTCGTATCGGAAATTACAATGAATTTCACCCACCGCTATCTGTAGAAGACAGAATGGAGCAAGGGGCACGTTGCATGAACTGCGGCGTACCATTTTGCCAATCAGCAATTGAATTAAAAGGAATGGTTACAGGGTGTCCACTACACAACTTGATACCAGAATGGAATGACGCTATTTTTGGAGATATTCCACTACACGGGTTAGCTAGATTACTTAAGACAAGTAGCTTCCCAGAATTTACAGGTCGTGTGTGTCCAGCATTATGCGAGAAAGCATGTATCAGCGGAATGGATGGGATGGATCCTGTTACAATCAGAGAGAATGAATTATTCTTAATCGAAAATGGATTCGCTAATGGTGTAATGCAACCAAGAATCCCAGCAGTTCGTTCAGGTAAGAAAGTAGCAGTAATCGGAAGCGGACCAGCAGGTCTTGCAGTAGCAGACAAATTAAATCAAAGAGGTCACAGCGTAACTGTATTTGAAAGAGATGACAGAGCTGGTGGTTTATTGATGTATGGAATCCCTAATATGAAATTAGAAAAACACATTGTAGATCGTCGTGTAAATCTAATGACAGAAGAAGGAATCGAATTCAAAACAAACGCAAATGTCGGTGGAAACATTCCAGCAGCAGATGTAATGGCAGAATACGATGCAGTTGTATTATGTTGTGGTGCAAAACAAGCACGCGACCTATCAGTGCCAAAACGTGATGTAGAAGGTGTACACTTTGCAGTAGATTTCTTAACATCATCAATCAAGAGTCTCTTAGACGAAGATATGAAAGAAGGAACATACATCTCAGCAAAAGATAAACACGTAGTAGTAATCGGTGGTGGAGATACAGGAAATGACTGTGTAGGAACAAGTATCCGTCACGGTTGCAAATCAATCACACAAATCGAGATGATGCCAAAAGCACCAGACGAAAGAGCCGCATCAAATCCATGGCCAGAATGGCCAAAAGTATGCAAGACAGACTATGGCCAAGAAGAAGCAATCGCAGTATTCGGTCAAGATCCACGCGTATACGAAACAACAGTAAAAGAACTCATCGAAATAGATGGTAAACTAACAGCGGTAAAGACCGTACAAGTAAAATTTGAAGCAGGCAAACTAGTAGAAGTAGAAGGAAGCGAACAAACAATCGACGCAGACATCTTACTAATCGCAGCAGGATTCACAGGATGTGAAACATACGTCAAAGAAAACTTCGGCGTAGAAATGACACCAAGAAATACTATAGCAGGCGTAGACAACACATACCAAACAACAGAAGACAAAGTCTTCACAGCAGGCGATGTACACCGCGGACAATCCCTAGTAGTATGGGCAATCGCAGAAGGAAGAGCCTGCGCCAAAGAAGTAGATAAATACTTAATGGGATATACAAATATGTAAACCTGTAAAGCCAGGCAGAATAAAAGAAATACAGCGTTAACAAAGCTCGCTTAGTTAACGCTGTATTTCTTTTATTCTATGTGGCGTATAGCCACAGTGCTGTGTTCATCGTAGATGGATGCAGCACTGCCTGGATTAACAGTCTGAAAAGCCCAAAACGGTATGGGAAGACTGTAAAAAAGAGAAAAGCAAGTTGCTCAGAGGCGGGGATTACAGTCGGGGAAGCCAGAAACGTCGAAGGAAGACTGTAAAGTAGCGGGAAACAAGCCAGTAATTGGGGTAAGTGAAAGAGGAAACCGAGGGATTTACTATAAATTACAGTCTGAAAAGCCCGAAACGGTATGGGAAGACTGTAAAAAAGAGAAAAGCAAGTTGCTCAGAGGCGGGGATT